>CAYHHK010000161.1:0-7975 GCA_964356415.1 uncultured Flavobacteriales bacterium | reverse complement strand
CCGGAATCGCGGAATATTTTTTGGGAATCCTTCTCATTCATCAGCTGTGCAAGGGAAATGCCGGAGTGCTTGTCCATATAAGTTTTCACAATATTGTACCCGATCCATGCGCCGATATTACCCGGAGACTCTTTTGGAAAACCATTGGTAGAAGGTCCGTCATTGATAAATTTTCCAATCTGGCTGGCTTCACTAGAGAATAATAGTTTGTGTTCAATGAAGAATGACCATATGGATTTCTCGCTGGCAATACACCAGTCCAGTTGTTTTTGGGTATAGCCGAATTTAATGGTGTCACTGATTTCAGGCAGCATCATATCCAGAAAATATTGCTCTTTCCCAAGATTGATCATCTGGCTTATTAGATCTGTCCGGGCCGGATCCGGCTCGTATTCACTCTGACCCCATCCGCGCATGGCATCAACTACGATATATTCCCTTCTCATCTTACGGATCTTGTATTCCGGCATTTGAAGAGAAGGATAATATTTTGAATCACTTCCAAGATACATGTCGAGCCCGATGCCCAGCATGCTGTCGGCACTGATTACTGCATAATTAAATCCTGAAACATAGGTGATCACCCGCGGAATATTTTTTTCAGGAAAATAATATTTGTAATGACGGAAAGCATCTGTAAGTTGCTCGTTCATTCCTGAAAAATCACTGTACATTTTTTTTGTGTCTGCAAATATGTTTGTGATGTCAGGATCATGCACAAAATCGTTCAGCCTGGGTATGAGAAGAATGGTATCCGGAGTGCCCAGCTTTAATAGCTGGTATGTAAAGAGGTCAAAAAAACTGCCGTAATTTTGTTGAAGTAGAAAAATGTTTCCTGAATTCTCCGCAAGGTCATTTTCGAAGCGGTCTGCTTCAATCTTTACATTCACCTGCGAAACATTCACATTCTTCTTATCCGGTGCACAGGAAGAGATGAACAGCAAAATGTAAAAAAGAATATAACCGGGAAGCGGAATGCGCTTTGAAAATTGGCGTAACATTGCAGTTAATTCTGAAGGCATAATTGCAAAGGTAAAACAAAGAAGACCTTCAAGCGTTTGCTCTTTCATCATCAGTTAACAATTAATATTTACAAATACATCAAAATGAAAAAGGCGTTTCTTATTCTTACTCTACTATCTGTGTCATTGGCGGGCTATTCACAAAAAAGCGACAACAAATTTCATTTTGGAATAAAAGCCCAGCCTGCTTTAGCCTGGTTCAATGTAGATGCTCCAGATGGCGTATCTTTAAAATCGGATGGCCTGCCGTTTGGATTCGGGTATGGCCTGATCACCGATTTTGGATTTGCAGATCATTATGCATTCTCTACCGGACTGGAAGTTGTTTACAGAGGCGGAAAAACATTACAAAATTTACCAAATAAAGCTGGACAAGATTCTGTTACAATTGCAAATAAATATTCCCTGCAATTTGTTGAGATTCCGATAACTCTTAAATTGAGGACGAATGAGATCGGCTACATGACTTATTTCTTCCAGGTTGGTTTTGCACCCGGATATGCAATTCGTACAAAAGCTGATATCACAACAAACAACAATGGTGTAACAAGTACAAAAACAAGGGTGGATGTAAGCGATGATATCAATGAGTTCAACATGAGCATGATCATCGCTGCAGGTGCTGAATACAACATCAGTGGTAACACTTCCTTGCTATTCGGACTAACTTTTAATAATGGATTTCTTGACCTCCTCGACGACACCCAATACGGCGGTAAAAAAGTGAAAGGCACCAACAATTTTCTATCATTGACTGCAGGCATCATGTTCTGAGAAAATGTTTACTAATTACGAATATGATCCTAATGTACTAATTACGGATATGAACCTTCCCGATAGCTCCCGACACATCGGGACGGGATTACCAGTTACGCATAGCTCTTCCTCATCCATTGGTATTTAGTAAATTCGTATATATTAGTACTTAGTACATGTTAAAGATTGCACTTGCCCAGTTAAACTACACCATCGGTGATTTTGAGAAGAATGTTTTCAAAATCAAAGAGGCTGTTGTGCGCGCTAAGAAAGAAGGCGCTGACCTGGTTGTCTTTTCAGAGTTGTGCATCTCCGGCTATCCTCCACGGGATTTCCTCGAGTTCAGTGATTTTATTGACCGTTGTAATAAAGCTGCGGAAGAAATAGCTTCTGTTTGTGTTGGGATTACTGCCATTGTAGGCTGCCCGACAATCAACCCTAAACCGGAAGGGAAAAACCTTTTCAACTCAGCTTATGTATGTGCTAATGGTAAAATTGCTGATGTCATTCATAAATCGCTGCTTCCGAACTACGACATCTTTGATGAATACCGCTACTTCGAACCGAACAGAAATTTCCATTGTATCAATGTAAACGGAAAAAAAATTGCGCTCACCATATGTGAAGACCTGTGGAATGTGGAAGACGATCCGATGTATGTAAGTTCCCCGATGGATGATCTGATAAGGGAAAAGCCGGAACTGATGATCAACATTGCCGCTTCGCCATTTGACTATGGCCACGCTGAAAAAAGAAAAAATATTTTAAGCCGGAATACAAAACAATATGGTATTCCACTGTTATACCTGAATCATGTAGGTGCACAAACCGAAATTGTTTTTGACGGCGGGTCGCTGGCAATGAATGAAAGTGGAGAAGTGACTCATCAGATGAAATACTTTGAAGAGGATTTTGAAGTCGTTGAAATATTCATTGCGAAGGCGCCGATTTTGGCAGGCAAAACAATGTCAAAGATCGACCGGATTCACGCAGCATTGGTGCTTGGCATCAAAGACTATTTTCACAAACAGAATTTTACAAAAGCAATTCTGGGATTGTCAGGCGGCATTGATTCTGCAATTGTAACCTGCCTTGCTACAGAGGCATTGGGGAAAGAAAATGTGCTTCCTGTCTTAATGCCTTCACAATATTCATCTGAAGAATCAGTCTCAGATTCCGTTGCATTATGCAAAAACCTCGGAATCCGTTATGAAATTATTCCGATCGAAAAAGTGTATGCTGAATATATTCAAACCCTAAGCACTCAGTTTAAAGGCTTGACTCCGGGAATTGCTGAAGAAAACATCCAGGCAAGAATTCGCGGAATGCTCCTGATGGCCATGTCTAATAAGTTTGGACATATCCTGCTGAACACATCCAACAAAAGTGAAATCGCAGTCGGATATGGTACATTGTACGGTGATATGTGCGGCGGGATTTCTGTAATTGGCGACGTTTATAAAACGGAAGTGTATGAACTGGCCAAAAACATCAACAGGGAAAAGGAGATCATACCTGATGCCATTATTACAAAAGCACCTTCAGCAGAATTAAGGCCGGGGCAAAAAGATTCCGACTCGCTTCCTGAATACCATCTGCTGGATCCGATACTATACCAATACATCGAACAACGGAAAGGTCCTCAGGAATTGATCGGGGCAGGTAATGATGAAGCACTTGTGAAACGGATCCTTAAGCTTGTGAACACAAACGAATACAAGCGCTACCAAACGCCGCCCATCCTACGTGTTTCACCGAAAGCATTCGGTCAGGGCCGCAGGCTTCCCATCGTGGGGAAATATTTATCGTAAAACTAAGTGGAAATCAGAAACTGACAGCCTGCAGGTATTTTTCGCTCAGCGGCTTATTCAGGTACTTTGTCACATAAGGATTGGTTGATGCACGATTAATATCTTCTGCGGAGATCGAAGATGAAAGTACGATCACTTTGCAGAATTTCTTAATGATATCCGGCAGTTTTTCATATTCAACCAGGAAGCCAAAACCATCCATGACTGGCATGTTGAGGTCAAGAAAAATGACCTGAGGAAGGGTATCGGTGGAATCAGAATTTCTGCGGAGGAAATCAAGTGCTCCTTCAGCTGAATTTTTTACGGTAACCTGCTTTGAAAAATTAGATGTGGTAATCATCCGCTCATTGATAAAGTTATCAATGTCATTGTCATCAACCAGCAGTACGCGTTCAAACATTGTTGCCATTACTTATTCTATGTATTCCTTACATACGGCAGAACCTGCATTAGGTTTCCACACCCTTATTAATAATCGACCTGCAGTTTGAAACGGGAATTGTTGTTCATCCATTCAATACCTCTGCTACTTTTCCTCAGTAAATCATTGTTACACAGTGGCAGGAAGTCCCGATGACGAAAACTTCGGGATGTAATCATGATTTTTTTTGTTTTCCATTTAGATTTTGTAAAAAATTCATGTAGGTTTGCCGACCTTTTTGGTGACATAGCTCAGTTGGTAGAGCAAAGGACTGAAAATCCTTGTGTCGCTGGTTCGATTCCAGCTGTCACCACAGAAATTAACTACTCCGGGATTGAGCCCACAATTTCGGAAAATTACCAATAATTAAAGATGAATCTTATTATTGATATTGGTAATACAAGGACAAAAGTTTTTGTTTTTGAAGCAAACCGGCTGTTGGATGACTATACTTTTCGAAAATTAACGTCAACAACCCTCAGCAAGCTACTTTCAAGTCAAAGCATTGACGCCTCCATTCTCTCATCCGTAGTCATAAGTGGCAGTGCAACAGCAAAATTGCTAAGGAAAAAAACGCATTTTGTTGAATTGAGCAAAAACACATCCCTTCCTTTCCGCAACGATTATAAAACCAAAGAAACACTTGGAAATGACCGGATTGCCAATGCAGCCGGAGCATTAAAGACTTTCCCGGGAAAGCATTGTCTGATCATTGATGCCGGCACGTGTGTGAAATATGACTTCATCAATAAAAGCAAGAAATACCTCGGCGGGGCCATCAGCCCGGGATTGATGATGCGGTACCGAGCGCTGAATGAATTTACCTCCAAACTGCCATTGGTAAAGCCTTCAAGCAGTGTTCAGCTAACAGGCAAGACAACCAAAGAGTCAATTATTTCAGGTGTTCAGCTAGGAATACTGAACGAAATGGAAGGATATATTCGTCAGTATAGCTTAAAATATAAGGGTCTGAAGGTAATTCTTACCGGAGGGGATGCTGTATGTTTTGCTCATCTTCTTAATTTCCCCATCTTTGCCGCCCCTAAATTGACAGCCATCGGACTAAATGAAATTTTGCAACATAATCTTGAGAAGAAATAACATCGCTTTTCTATTCCTGTTTTTCTTTGCTTTTTCGGTCCGGGCCCAGGTTTCAACCAGTTCTCCGTATTCCCGTTACGGGATTGGCGATCTCCAGTTTGGCGGATTTTCAAAAAACCTCGGAATGGGAGGAATGGGATTTGCGCTTTCTCAACCTTTCACCATCAATTTTAACAACCCGGCAACTTACAGTTCCATTGCCCTCACCACTTTTGAAGCAGCAGGAACCGGAAGCATGTATGAACAGCATAACGCAACCAGCCAGCATGCATTTCAATACAATGGAGACTTCGGCTACCTGGCTATGGGTTTCCCATTAATTTCAAAAAAATGGGGACTAAGTTTCGGCCTGCTACCATATAGCAGTGTTGGATATGGCATTGCCGACAAACAGATCAACAAAGTGAGTGGTGATGTGCAATACCATACTTATGAAGGATCTGGCGGATTAAATCAGTTTTACATTGGATCAGGATTTTCGCTGGGAAAAAATTTCTATGCAGGAGTAAACGCTTCATTTCTTTTCGGAACCATCAACCAACTGAGAAAAGTGGAGTATCCCTCAAACAGTTACTACAATACGAAGTTGACTGACGAGACCATCATTAACAATTTTTATTTAAAAGCAGGATTGCTAAAGACATTCGACAGTCTGGCAATTGCGAAAAGTGACAGCATCATTTTATTTGATCAAAAGATAGCAGCATTTGAAGACTCCATTACAGTGCTTCATAAATTAATTTCTGCATTGAATGAAGTGAAGTCGACCGACAGCATTACGGTTCAAGCCCAGCGTGAATCGCTTGCAAAATCTGTCTCTGATCTCAATGAGCAAATCATGCAGGCAGATGCTGCACGCGAGCAGGTAACGAGGCGAAAACAAAAAAGCGGATGGTCACTCTCTATTGGTTTAACCGGCTCTCCATCGCAATCGCTGAATGCAAAACATACCCAGCTGGCGCAGAGTTATTATTATTCAAATGGCATAGAATATATTCGCGACACTGTATATAATATTGAGGATGAAAAAGGGAAACTGGTTCTTCCTTTATCTCTAGGACTTGGATTTACATTTAAAGAAAGTAGTCACTGGGTAGCCGGAGCAGATTTTTCCATTCAAAACTGGCAGGAATATTCTCTTTTCGGAGTCAAGGATTCTCTGGCAAACAGCTGGAGGGCCTCAGGCGGTTTTCAGTGGACGCCAAATGACAGGAGTATCAAATCCTATTTCAGTCTGGTTCAGTATCGCTTTGGCGGCCATTTCGAGCAAACCTACCTTCAATTAAAAAATTCACAACTTGTGGATTATGGATTAAGTTTGGGATTCGGATTCCCCATGAAGCGCGTTGCTACCACCGTGCAAATTGCCTTTGAAGCAGGTAAAAGAGGGACCATTGCAAACAACCTTGTTGAGCTGAACTATGTGAAATGCACGATCGGCTTTACGCTTAATGACCGCTGGTTTATCAAGCAGAAGTTTGATTAAATCCGGAACACAGATGACAAGGATTTAGCAGATTCGCACCGATTTTATCATAAATTATCTTCATCACCTGCTCAATCTGCGTTCCATAATATTTCATTTACCCCCCATCATTTCTTTTTTCCGGATTCGCGCAATCGTGTATATTTGCTCAAGTGTTATCAAAGAAAACAGTTCTTATTTTACTCTTTTCGATCCTTGTTTTTGCCTCATGCGAAAATGATATTGAAAAAGTAAAACTGCTCAGTGATCATAAAATAGCACCGGTTGAAACGGCCTCGGTGATAAGGATCATATACAGTGACTCTGCCAAAGTTCAGATGGAGATTTCTGCAAAAGAACTCAACAGGTTTGAAACTGAAAATCCTTACATCGAAATGCCAAAGGGATTTCAGGCGAAGTTCTTTGATGACAGCATGCACGTAAAAAGCAAACTCACCGCTGATTACGGCATACGTTATGAGCGTGATCAGAAAATGGAAGCAAGAAAGAATGTGGTGGTGGTGAATGAAAAAGGAGAAACGCTGAATACGGAGCACCTCATCTGGGACGAACGCACAGGAAAGCTGAGGAGTGATGAGTTTGTTAAGATCACAACAAAAGGAGAAATCATCATGGGTACGGGCTTTGAGGCCAACCAGGACTTCAGTAAGTATAAAATATTCAATATAAAAGGAACCATTCCAATAAATCCAACAAATCATGCTCCGAATTCTTGAGATCGCCTGGCTTTGTGTAGCAATTGCAACTTTTGGTGCAGCTCTTTTCCAGTTTTTCACCGGTGAAGAATCATGGTGGTTTCTGCTTGTCGGGACTGCCATTGCAGTAACCATGTACATGGTGCGAAAAAAGCAGCGTATCAAGATGGAAGAATATTCAAGGAAACAGCAGGATGCGGGGAGGTATCATTGAGGAACACAGGGACAAATAACAACCCTGCTAATACCCCCATGAAGAAATTTGACTTCCGGATACTTTTAATAATTCTACTTGTTCTCGATTTAAGCTTTTCCTTTATACAACACTATCATAAGTCACTTGATGGTGATATAGCCAGCATTGTTCTTGGTTATCCGGAAGTAATGAGCGACCCATTAGGGTTAAATGTACTGCTTGAACACAAAGTTTATGGCGGGACGAACAGGTTTTTTGCACATTGGATGATGTCGGGCTATTTCAAACAAATGCCCCTATTATTCCAGAGTATTGCTAGTCCTATCGAGAGTATTTATTTGTCGTGTGCATTTGCGAAAACCATAATCCAACTCATGATTATACTAGCACTTGCATTCATGATAAGTGGGGTCAAGAATATATGGAATAAAAATTTTCTCTTAGCAGCAATACTTGTCACTCCTCTTTTCCAAACGAATGGTTACAA
>CAYHHK010000160.1:0-7999 GCA_964356415.1 uncultured Flavobacteriales bacterium | reverse complement strand
TAATGTAAATTGCCTGCTCTTCCACAGTTCTAAGCATCCTCATTTGAAAATCGCCCACACTGATGCCCTCTGCTTTTTGCATTTCTTTATAAGAAGGTATGTGTGGCAAATGATGGTTCAGGGAAATAAATTCTTTAAGCTGTTTTGGAGTTAGCATTGCATATCCGGGAGAAAAAACTTCATCCCAACTTGTATAAGACAATACTTTTACTTCTTCACACAGAATTTTTCCGTGAACAGCAAGTTTGTAACCTGTGGGTACAATGGCGGTGCCAATGCCTACTTCGCCTGTGAATCCACTGCCGGTAGCAGGGGTAACAACCAAGGTTGGAAGATCGCTGTTGAATCCGACATACAATGAATTCGGCGTGCTGTTCCAAAGTTCGCAATTCAGGCATCCGCTTCCGATAGCTATTGCATTTTCTGCCATTGCTTTAACATAGTTTCCAATAGCCACCGAATTTTTTGCAACGCCAACTGCTGTACCCCAGTTATTAAAATTCGAATTAACACCTCCAATGCCAATCCCTTTATGCCAAAAACTCAGTCCATCATTAAAAATTGTACCCTGCCATGGGTTCATAACCAGGGAGCTATCCCCAAAGTGAATTACAGAATCAATTGATGTTGTATTGATACGATTTGTAAAAATGGTTTCAAAGTGTGTTGTTGGTGGCATAATAATCGTCCCACTCTCTCCAATTCTCATCCTCTCAATCCCGTTCGTTTTAAAAACCAAATCTTTATTATCAGTCGTGCCGATAAAATTATTTGCGGGATTTGTATTTGCATTGCCGCCCATGGTCCAGTCATCACGTTCCGGCTCGCTTAATATCGTTTGAATATTTGCAAGACAATTATTTGCATCAGTAACCTGAAGAACATAAAACCCACCACCCAATTGTGACCTGTTTTGTGTCGTGGGTCCGTCCTCCCACTGGAAAGTAAACGGAGAAACGCCACCGTCAACTATTGTTGTAATGCTTCCATTGGATGCTCCGTATAAACTAATATTGTAACCGTTGTTGTATTCATAAGCGGTGAGTATCGGTTTTAAAAAATCAGGAGAAGTAAGATTGACTCCGAAGTCGGCCGATTCTCCGGTTGAATCCGTCACAACAACATTGTGAAAATCAGCACTCAGGCCTGTGATCGTTGCCGTGGTTTGTTCATTGCTCCACTGATATGTGTAAGGAGGTGTGCCACCAGAAACATTCACTGTAATACTTCCGTCTTTAGCGCCAAAGCAGGAAATATTGTAGTGATTGAAATCAGAGGTGGTAAATGTTATTTGCATTTGCGCATGCAATTGATTGGCAAGGAGAAAAAATAAAATCAGAACAATAAATCGCGGGGGGGGGGAGAGTTCTTTTCATGGTCGTTGCTGTGAATTAGATCAGTAGTGTAAAGGATATGATTCTATTTTACATTTCCAAGAATTATTTTTGAACTTTTGGCTAACAGCAGAAATTGTGTTGCAAAAGATTGGCCTCTGTAAGATCAATTCCTGAATGATACAATCGGCTTCATTGAGAATGTACTCAGCAGAATTGAAAATCCCACATGATTCTTATACACGAAAACCTAAATCAGGGTTGAAAATTTACTTATTTGTTCAGAGGCTAATTTTCACATCTTCACATTTTCACATTTACACATCCTCACATCCTCACATCTTCAAATCTGCATCACGTGTATTTCTTCACAATGATCGAAGCATTATGTCCCCCAAAACCAAAAGTATTACTCAACGCTGCACGCACCGTTCGTTTTTGTGCTTTGTTAAAAGTGAGGTTAAGTTTTGTATCAAAAACAGGATCGTCAGTAAAATGGTTGATGGTTGGAGGAATTTGATCGTGTATCACTGCCATGATGGATGCAATGGCCTCAATGGCTCCGGCAGCGCCGAGTAAATGGCCTGTCATGGATTTGGTCGAACTGATGTTCAACCTGTATGCTTCTTCACCGAAAACGGTTTGAATCGCTTTTATTTCCTGCGGGTCACCGATAGGAGTAGAGGTTCCATGTACATTGATGTAATCAATATCAGCAATGGTCATCTCCGCATCTTCCAGTGCAGCGCGCATCACATTGGCAGCGCCGAGTCCCTCAGGATGCGGAGCAGTCATGTGGTATGCATCGGCTCCCATTCCACCACCTACAACTTCTGCATAAATTTTTGCGCCGCGGGCTTTTGCATGTTCCAGTTCTTCCAGGATAATACAACCTGCTCCTTCTCCCATTACAAATCCATCCCTGTTAAGGTCGAATGGACGGGAAGCAGTTGCGGGATCATCATTGCGCTGACTTAAAGCCTGCAGTGCATTGAATCCACCCACGCAGGTTTCATTCACGGTTGATTCTGATCCGCCACTGATGATCATGTTTGCTTTTCCCATGCGGATATAGGTAAAAGCATCGATCAGGGCATTTGTTGATGAAGCGCAGGCAGAAACAGTTGTAAAATTTGGTCCGCGGAAGCCGTATTTAATGGAGATGTGTCCGCTGGCAATGTCGGCAATCATCTTAGGAATGAAGAAAGGGTTGAAACGCGGGGTACCATCACCTTTGGCGAAGTTAATAACTTCATCCTGAAATGTTTTCAGTCCGCCAATGCCGCTGCCCCAGATAACGCCCACTCTGTCGTGGTTGATCTTTTCCAGGTCCATGCCCGAATCTTTTACAGCCTGTTCGGCAACAACAAGGGCATAATGGGAAAAACCGTCCAGTTTGCGTGCTTCTTTGCGTTCGAAATAATCTTCGGGATTGAATCCCTTGACTTCGCAGGCAAAACGGGTTTTGAATTTTGACGCATCAAATTTGGTAATAGGGCCGGCGCCACTGACTCCATTGATAAGTCCGTTCCAGTATTCTGAAACGGAATTACCGAGGGGAGTGAGTGCACCAAGTCCCGTTACGACAACGCGTCTTAATTGCATTAGTAAAAAAGTTGGAAAAAGTTATTTTGCGTTCTTCTCGATATAGTCAATGGCCTGACCAACAGTGGCGATCTTCTCCGCCTGGTCATCAGGGATTGCGATGTTGAATTCCTTTTCGAATTCCATAATCAACTCTACTGTGTCGAGTGAATCGGCGCCCAGATCGTTGGTGAAGCTTGCCTCGTTAGTAACTTCTTTCTCGTCCACCCCGAGTTTGTCAATGATGATGGCCTTCACTTTTGATGCAATGTCTGACATGATGAATTTGTTTTTTTTATTAAAGTTAGTTTATAAAAATGTGGTGCAAAATAAATCTTATTCAATGGAAAATCAAAGCGATTTCTTTTGTGTCATTTTCGGGCCTAAAGGTAAGGGATTAATGTAAAGTTTGACGTATGGTAAACAGTTGAATAAACGAATTGTTCCTCACTTTGAAGTAATCGCTCTGGAGATTACATTTGCGCACCTTTTTTACTTTAACAGAAAATAACAACCATACCGATTCTGCATGCTCACCTCAATTAAAATATTTTATACCACCATCGGGCGGAAGATCCTGATGGCGCTTACCGGCCTGTTTCTCATAATGTTCCTTTTGGAACATCTCTATGGCAACCTGTTGCTTTACAAGCTGGATGGGGGCGTTTCTTTTGATGAGTATTCTGAATTCATGGCCGGGAATATGATCATCCGTACAATTGAATTTGTCTTATTTGGAGCAATTATCGTCCATGCAATTGATGGGTTGCTCATTACTATGGCCAACAGAAAAGCCCGCCCAATAGCTTATGAAACGAACCGCCAGTCGGGTAATAGTTCATGGTTTTCACGCAACATGGGGTTAACAGGAACTGTAATTCTGGCATTCCTTATCATACACCTGAAGACATTCTTTGTAAATTTCAGATTCGGACACCTGGAAGAGACCATGGCCCAGAATGTAGCTAAGGCATTTCAGATTCCTTTATATGCCTCATTCTATGTATTTGCAATGGTGCTGTTGGGTATGCACCTGAACCATGGTTTTCAGAGTTCATTTCAAACACTGGGGTTGAATAACAAAAAGTATAAAGGGACGGTCAAATATATTGGAACGTTTGTAGCGTTGCTGTTTATGATCGGTTTTGCATCATTCCCGGTCATTTTATATTTTGATTTGTTCGGGGTGGCGTCAAATATATTAGGGCAGTAAGAATGAAAACAAATCGATATCCCGGAAAGGATAAAATATTGAATTCGATTGTAAGGCAGGTTGTCTCAGCTTCTTCGCCTGAAAAAATAATATTATTTGGATCGAGAGCGAAGGGAATAAATGGAAATGAAAGCGATTACGATATTTGTGTTTTGAAAAGTGGTATCAGGAAAAGGAGGTTGGTCGCTCAGAAAATATACAGGGAATTGAAGGTTATGGCATCTGTTGACATCATTGTAAATACCCTGGATGACTTTGATAAGAATAAATCAAATCCGTTTCTGATCTATAGTGAAATAGACAGGAACGGTATAGTGATTTATGAAAAATGAATCACTTAGTATCGGCCATTTGATAATGTTATTAAAAGAAGAAGGATTGTCTTTTCCTGTTGCAGTAATGAAAGCTGAGTCGCTTACAGACTATGCTGTTCGTTCAAGCTATCCGGAGATGGATGAAACTGAGAAAAAGGAATATTCAGAAGCTGTGAAACTGGCAACTAAAGTTTTTGAATGGGCAAAATCGGTCATTCGAAAAAATCCACGCAAATTATTTTGAACTGATATTATATTATTTAGCATCACTGATTATTTTTCATCATGAGTTTAAATTCAAAAATACCCTCCGGTCCGCTCGCAGAGAAGTGGACACATTATAAAGAGCACGTCAAACTTGTGAATCCGGCCAACAAAAGAAAGTTAGAAGTCATTGTTGTCGGTACAGGCCTGGCAGGCGGAGCTGCTGCAGCAACCCTTGCCGAACTTGGATACAAAGTGAAAGCATTTTGTTTCCAGGATTCTCCGAGACGCGCGCACTCCATTGCAGCGCAGGGTGGAATCAATGCAGCTAAGAATTACAAGAATGACGGAGACTCTGTCTTCAGGCTATTTTATGATACCATCAAAGGCGGAGATTTCCGCGCCCGCGAAGGAAACGTGCATCGTCTTGCAGAAGTTTCTGCTAATATCATTGACCAGTGCACAGCACAAGGTGTTCCATTTGCAAGGGAATACGGCGGATTGCTCGACAACCGTTCCTTCGGTGGAGCGCAGGTTTCAAGGACTTTTTATGCCCGCGGACAAACAGGTCAGCAGTTGTTGCTCGGTGCATACCAGGCGCTCGAAAGACAAATCGGTCTGGGAAATGTAACGATGTATAACCGCCATGAAATGGTTGAACTCGTTATCATTGACGGAAAAGCCCGCGGCATTATTGCACGCGATCTTGTTACCGGAGAATTGACAAAACATTTTGGTCATGCCGTGATGCTTGCTACAGGCGGATACGGGAACGTTTTTTACCTCAGTACCAATGCCATGGGCAGTAATGTAACTGCTATCTGGAAGGCGCATAAGAAAGGTGCATTTTTCGGAAACCCTTGCTACACACAGATTCATCCTACCTGTATTCCGGTTACCGGAGATTATCAATCCAAGCTTACACTGATGAGTGAATCGCTGCGGAATGACGGACGTGTATGGGTTCCGAAATCTCGTGAAGATGCAAAGGACATCAGGGAAGGAAGGAAATCAGCAATCGACATAAAAGAAGAGGACAGGGATTATTACCTGGAGCGCAAGTATCCATCTTTCGGAAATCTTTGTCCGAGAGATATTGCTTCCCGCGCTGCAAAAGAAGCATGTGATGATGGAAGGGGAATTGTTGCATCAGGCCTCGGCGTGTTTCTCGATTTTGCTGATGCGATCAAACGTCTTGGTGTTGACGTAGTGAAGGCACGTTACGGAGAATTGTTCCCGATGTACCACAACATCACAAATGAAGATCCATTGAAGATGCCGATGAAAATTTATCCGGCTGTTCACTATACAATGGGTGGATTGTGGGTTGATTATGAATTAATGACAACTGTTCCCGGCTTGTATGCTATGGGAGAAGCAAACTTCAGCGACCATGGTGCAAACCGGCTCGGGGCTTCTGCACTCATGCAAGGTCTGGCTGACGGATATTTTGTTGCGCCTTATACAGTAGGAAATTATTTGTCATCAGAAATATTTACCAAAGCAATACCAACCGATCATCCCGCATTTGTAGAAGCAGAAAATGCTGCAAGAGAAAGGATGAACCGGTTCCTGAACGTAAAAGGCAAAACATCTGTGGAAGAATTTCATAAGCGCCTTGGGAAAATAATGTGGGAATACTGTGGTATGGCGCGTACAGCTGAAGGGCTGACAAAAGCAAAAGGGTTATTGAAAGAATTGCGTGAAGAATTCTGGAAAGATGTTCTTGTTCCCGGTGAATTCAATTCTTTCAATCCCGACCTCGACAAAGCCGGCCGTGTTGCTGACTTCATTGAGCTTGGAGAACTGATGGTAAGAGATGCACTGAACCGTAATGAAAGCTGTGGAGGACATTTCCGTGAAGAATACCAGGATGCCGGTGAAGCAAAACGCGATGATGTCAATTACCGCTATGCTGCTGCATGGGAATTCAAAGGAGTAGAAACGGAACCGGAATTGCACAAGGAGCAATTGGAATTTGAGAATGTGGAGTTGCAGGTAAGGAGTTACAAATAATGATCTCACAAGAGAAAATAAGCGAAGTAGTAAACCGAATTGTAAAAAATTACGATCCGGATAAAATTATTTTGTTTGGTTCTTATGCAGAAGGGAATGCAAGAGAAAGCAGTGACCTTGATCTACTCATTGTAAAGGACGATAACCGCATCCCTCCTGAGCGGGCAATTGCACTTCGGAAATTTTTACTCGGAATGATGATACCACTGGATCTGTTTGTGTTTACGAATAAGGAGTTTGATGATCAAGGGAAGGAAAAATTTTCGATGATCAGCGAAATAAAAAATTCAGGCAAAATTCTTTATGCCAGATAAGAGCGAAATAATAAATGAATGGATGAAGAAGGGCGAAGCCGATCTTGCTATTGCGAAACTCACTGCTTTGCATTTGCCTGAATTATCCGATTCGGTTTGTTACCTCGCTCATCAGGCAACTGAAAAATTTCCGAAAGCATGCCTCATTCATTTTGATATACCTGCTCCTCGTTCTCATAATTTACTGTTGCTTGTTGATCTTATCAATTCAAAGAATTTTTTGGAGGAACGATATTTAAGCCATTGCACATTTCTTAACGAGTATGCATCTGAGTTGCGTTATCCTTTCGCGCGTTACAAACCTGATTCTGAAAAATCAGCATTGTTTGTAATATATTCTGAAGAAATAATGTTGTACGTTCAATCTGTCATTCAAAAAAATAATCATTAATAAGAGTTCCATTTAATTATTATGAAAATTAATCTTCGCGTTTGGCGCCAAAAAAATTCTTCCGACAAAGGAGGAATGAAATCATATGTCGTGAATGATGTGAATCCCGACATGAGTTTCCTTGAAATGTTTGATGTGCTCAATGAGCAGCTCATTCAGCTTGGAGATGAACCAATTGCTTTTGACCACGATTGTCGCGAAGGAATCTGCGGCATGTGTTCAATGTATATCAATGGACGTGCTCATGGGCCTTTGCATGGAACTACGACTTGTCAGTTGTACATGCGTCATTTCAAAGACGGAGAAACAATTGTTGTAGAGCCATGGAGAGCAAATGCATTTCCTGTGATTAAAGATTTAGTAGTTGACCGAACTGCCTTAGATAAAATAATTGCTGCCGGCGGATTTGTTTCAGTGAATACAGGGCAGGCCATTGATGCAAATGCCATTGCCGTAGAGAAAGCAAAAGCAGAAGAAGCCATGGATGCAGCGGCCTGTATCGGTTGCGGCGCATGTGTAGCTGCATGCAAAAATGCTTCAGCCATGTTGTTCACTTCAGCGAAAGTTTCCCAGTTGGCATTGCTTCCCCAAGGATCTCCTGAAAGAAAAGTACGCGTACTGAAAATGAT
>CAYHHK010000159.1:5453-8121 GCA_964356415.1 uncultured Flavobacteriales bacterium | reverse complement strand
TCTCATATCTCATATCTCATATCTCATATCTCATATCTCATATCTCATATCTCACATCTCACATCTCACATCTCACTACTAATATCTTTCCCTCTCCAATGAACAAAGTCGGTCTCATCATTAAACGCGAATACGTTACCCGGGTACGCAAAAAGTCATTCATCATAATGACCATTCTGGGGCCATTGCTTTTCGCAGGAATTTTTGCCAGCATGTTTTTGTTGAACCGTGTGGATTCGGAAAAGCATACGATTGTTGTTGTAGATAACAGTCATCTTTTTGAAGGTAAATTCAAAAGTGATACAAAGCTGACATTTGTTTATCAGGATGACGATGTTGATTCCCTTCGGGCCAAAAGCAAAGACCTTGGTTATTTTGGCGTACTCTTTATTCCTGCAAGCGATAAAATTGAATCTCTGGAAAAGGGCGTTGTACTTTATTCTGAAGCACAACCGGGGTTTGACATCATTGAAAGAATAAAATTTACAATTGAGAAGGATATCAAGAATGCAAAAATGGTGGCAGCGGGAGTGGACGACAAGAAACTTGATATGATCAAAACCGACGTTGAAATTCAAACCCGCGACCTTGAAAACAAAGAGACGAGTACAGGATTAACCACAGGCATCGGTTTCGGCAGTGGGTTACTCATCTATATGTTCATATTTATTTATGGTGCAATGGTAATGAGGGGGGTGATGGAAGAGAAAATGAGCCGCATTGTGGAAGTCATTATTTCTTCAGTGAAGCCGTTTCAGTTGATGCTTGGCAAGATTGTCGGAGTGGCTTTGGTGGGATTAACACAGTTCTTGTTGTGGGTGGTGCTTAGCATTGCTGCGGTTTCGATTGTATCGGCTGCTTTTCTTGGAGACAAAACTAAAAAGGAAAAAATTGAAGAAATGCAGCAAATAAGCCCGGGAATGAATCAGATGAATCAGCTGAATGCAGAACAGCAGGATCAGATCATGTCACCCAAGGAAAAACTGAGCGATGCACTGGCTTCCATCAATTTCGTTGTAATCATCAGCGCATTTGTGTTTTATTTTTTGGGAGGATATTTATTATACAGTGCTTTGTTTGCCGCAATTGGTTCTGCCGTGGACTCGGAAACTGAGACACAACAATTCATGCTTCCTGTCACTATACCATTGATACTCGCTTATGTAGTTTCTGCCACGGTGATGACCAACCCCAATGGCAGTGTTGCCTTCTGGTTTTCAATGATCCCGTTTACTTCTCCGGTCGTAATGATGATGCGAATTCCATTTGGAGTGCCCTACTGGGAAGTGGGTCTGTCCATGCTGTTTCTTATTGCAGGATTTATTTTTACCACATGGCTTGCATCGAAGATCTACCGTATCGGAATATTGATGTATGGCAAAAAAGTGAGTTATGCCGAATTATGGAAGTGGATCCGGTATCATAATTAGTTGTAAGTAATTTGGAAATGAAATCATTTTTTGCTGATGATTCATGGCTTTTCCCTTTTAACTTTTGACTTCTAACTTTTAACTTTATTCCTTCCAGTCTAATGAAGCTCGCCATCCTCGATCTCGGCACAAACACTTTTCATTTGCTTATTGTTGAGGTGAACAGAGATAGTACCTTTAAAAAGGTCTTTAAGTCGAAAATAGTTGTGAAGCTTGGAGAAGGCGCCATTCAGGAAAAATACATAGCTGATGTTCCTTTCGCAAGGGGCTTGAATGCTTTGAAACATTATGCCGGAATAATAGAAAAACACAAAGCCGATAAGATCTACGCTTTTGCAACTTCAGGGATAAGAAGTGCAAAAAACGGAAAAGATTTTGTGAGCCGCGTAAAAAATGAGACAGGAATTAAAATCGAAGTAATACCAGGCGATAAAGAGGCCGAGCTGATATGCTATGGTGTTCGGGGCTGTGTGAGCATGGGGGATGAGAAGCACCTGATCATGGACATCGGCGGTGGAAGCACGGAGTTCATCATTGCCAATGACAAAAAGATCTTCTGGAAGCAAAGTTTTGACATTGGTGCTTCCCGTTTGCTTGAAACATTCAAGCCCTCCAATCCAATCACCAATACAGAAGTTAAGGGACTCGAGGATTTTCTGATTGATGTGATAAAGCCGCTGGATAAAGCCTTGAAAAGATTTCCCGTCAAGACTCTGATTGGATCATCGGGTTCATTTGATACACTTGCAGAAATGTCTGGATGGAAATTTCACAAGAGAGATGTTCTCAAGAATATAACTACGTTGAACTTTAATCTTGATGAATTCCAAAAACTTCACTCATTATTATTGAAGTCAACAATTCAGCAAAGAATGAAGATGAAAGGTTTGATAAAAATGCGGGTTGATATGATCGTGATTGCCAGCATCTGCACAAACCTGATCCTTGATAGGTATAAACTGAAAAAAATGATTTTATCCAAATATGCCCTTAAAGAAGGTGCATTGTGGAAATTAGTTTCAAAGATGCAGATAAGTAACCCCATTAACGCAAATCATTAACCATGGAATTCGTAATTCGTATATTCGTACCGTTTCGCTATTCGTACCACCTATGCCGAAGATATTAATCATTGATGATGAACGCGCCATCCGCAGCACACTGAAGGAGATTTTAGCTTATGAGAAGTTTGATGTAGATGAAGCAGTTGATGGAGCCGAAGGAGTGAAAAAAGCTGA
>CAYHHK010000159.1:0-5353 GCA_964356415.1 uncultured Flavobacteriales bacterium | reverse complement strand
AGAAGTTTGATGTAGATGAAGCAGTTGATGGAGCCGAAGGAGTGAAAAAAGCTGAGACGGGTGATTATGACTTGATCCTTTGTGATATCAAAATGCCGAAAATGGACGGCATGGAAGTGCTGAATAAATTGATGCAGATCAATCCCGATATTCCTGTGGTGATGATCAGCGGACATGGTACTATTGACAATGCTGTGGATGCTATCAGGAAAGGGGCGTATGATTTTATCAGCAAGCCTCCTGACCTGAATCGGCTCCTTGTGACCGTCAGAAATGCCCTTGACCGAACTTCGCTTGTGCAGGAGACCAAAGTGCTCAAAAAGAAAATTGCCAAAGCACATGAAATGATCGGCGAAGACCCATCGATCATGAAAATAAAAGAGATGATCGAACGTGTTGCTCCTACCGATGCCCGTGTGCTTATCACAGGAAGTAACGGTACGGGAAAGGAACTTGTAGCCAGATGGATACATGAAAAAAGCAATCGCTCCGCTTCGGCATTGATTGAAGTGAATTGTGCTGCCATACCTTCTGAGCTTATTGAAAGTGAATTATTTGGTCATGAAAAAGGTGCGTTTACTTCGGCAATCAAACAGCGCATTGGAAAATTTGAACAGGCAAGTGGAGGAACGCTTTTCCTTGATGAGATCGGTGATATGAGTCTGAGCGCTCAGGCAAAGGTACTCAGGGCACTTCAGGAGAATAAGATCACAAGGGTAGGAGGAGAGAAGGAGATTGTTGTTACTCCCCGCGTTATTGCAGCCACAAACAAGGATTTAAAAAAAGAAATCGAAAAAGGAAATTTCCGCGAGGATCTATATCACCGTTTAAGTGTGATCGTCATTGAAGTTCCTTCATTGAATGAACGCAATTCTGATATTCCGTTACTTGCTGATCATTTCATCAAAGAGATCTGCAGTGATTACGGTATGCCGGTAAAGACTTTTGCTCCGGAAGCGATCAAAGAACTGCAGAAAATAAACTGGACAGGTAATATCCGCGAATTGCGCAATGTGGTTGAACGACTTGTTATTCTTTCCGATAAAAAAATTACAGATAAAGACGTAAAAGCTTTTGCATCAAAATAAATTCTCATCAGTAATATTATATGGCTCAAAAAATTAAAAACATAAAACGATACAACCGTTATTTTAAAACATTTAATTTTTCAAACACACAGGAGATTGCGGAGGAAGAGCATCTAGAATCCAATGTGGAACTGAATGAAAACGGAGATACATTGCTGGAGGAAAAATATGCAGCAGACGGTGAACTGGAGGAACGAAACTCATATGTATATAATTCAAAAGGAAAATTACTGGAGCATGCATTGTTATATGCTGCCGAGGATGCAACTGAAAAAAGGGTATTAACTCGTGATGACGAAGGGAAACTCCTGGTTGAAACCAAATATTACGGCGGTGATTCCGGGGAACATATGGAATACACCTACAACGACAAGGGTGAGCCGGTGGAACGAAAAAACTTTGATGAAGAGGGAAATTATATTTCAAAAGATGTATTCGGATATGATGAGATAGGCGGGCTTTCAAGTCAGGTTTCATTTGATGAGAAAGATAAAATTATATCAAGAACAACTTTTACATCAGCCGATGACAGAACGATAGAGCAATGCGAGTATGAAGGTAACGACAAACTGGTGAGCCGTACTTTTGCCAGGTACAATGAAGCCGGAAAGGAAATATCTTCTGTGCAAACAACCCCTGATGGAAAATTGATTTCCGGTATTACATCTACATTCGATGAGAAGGGAAATATTCTCGAACGGCAGTACAAGGATTTTTATTCCAAAACTGTGCGCTACCAATATGACGATCAAAACCGATGCATTATGCAGGAGCTCTTTGATGGGAATGGTTTGCTTTTGAGAAAGAACTTGTATGAATATGATGCTGATGGAAACCCTTCTCGTGAACAGACCTATGAAATGGATACTAGTCGGGGTGGAAGGGATAAGCATTTTGAGACGAGGTATGAGTATGAGTTTTTTAGTTGAATCACTATTGCTAATTTACCACTATGAGTATTGAGGAACTTTACGAAGTATATAAAAAGCACCCTGTTGTTTGTACCGATACCAGGTGCATCAGTAAGGGATGCGTTTTCTTTGCACTGAAAGGCGAAAAATTTAACGGAAATATTTTTGCAAATGATGCATTGAATAAGGGTGCTTCCTTTGCCGTGATTGATGAGCCCATCTATAAAAAGGATGACCGCTTCATTCTGGTAGAGGATGTATTGGCCTGTTTACAACACCTTGCCAACTATCACCGTCGGCAACTAAAATGCCCGGTGATCGCAATCACAGGCAGTAATGGAAAGACCACAACAAAAGAGCTGATCAATCGTGTCCTTGAAAAAAAATTTAGAACACATTGCACAAAAGGGAACCTGAATAATCATATTGGAGTCCCGCTTACGCTGCTATCTGCACCTGCAAATTGTGAGATGCTTGTGGTTGAAATGGGCGCTAATCACCAGCAGGAAATTGCAATACTCTCAGCGATAGCAATGCCAGACTTTGGCATTATTAGCAACGTGGGCAAGGCGCACCTTGGAGGATTTGGCGGATTTGAAGGCGTTAAGAAAGGCAAGGGAGAACTTTATGAATTTCTATCAGAGCATCATGGTAGTGTATTTATAAACGGTGACAATCCTCTTCTCTTGCAAATGGCAAAGGAAAGAAATGTAAAACACAGGATCATATATGGCCAGGAAGATGCTTTTAATTGCAGTGGCAAGTTAGTTTCATCTATTCCATTCCTTAGCATGGAATGGAAGGCACGTGGGGAAAAAGGAATCATTAACTCCAAGATGATTGGCGAATACAACTTCGAAAATATACTGGCAGCTGTTTGCATTGGCAACCATTTTGGCGTCGGAGCGGACGATATTTGCAGCGCAATAGAGAACTATTCTCCTGATAACTCACGATCGCAGATTATTATACGTGGTTCAAATACAATAATCCTTGATGCGTACAATGCCAACCCATCAAGCATGGAAGCGGCGCTGAAAAATTTTGATATGATGGAAGGACGGCATAAAATGGTCTTTCTCGGGGAGATGGCAGAACTTGGAGAAGAAAGTGAGCAGGAGCACAAGCGAATAGCTGAGCTATTAAAGAATTACCAATTTGGTAAAGTAGTTTTGGTCGGAGAGAAATTTTCAAAACTCGCATCAGGCTTAACTGCAGATTATTTCCCCTCATCAACTGCTGTAGCTGACTGGATAAAAAGTCGGAAAATTGCCAAAGCGACAATACTGATCAAAGGTTCACGAAGCAGTAAGATGGAAGCGGTTCTTGAAGGACTGTAAGATACTCAGGAAGTTTTTGCTTTTCTCCATTTGGAAAACCATGTGCGTTTTTTATGGTCTTCATCATAATAGCCATATCCTCCATATCCATAACCGTAACCATATCCGTAGCCATACCTGCGGTGTGTTCCGGTATCATTCAGGAGTATGCATAGGTTTTCAACTTTCCCCTGGGCATACAGGTCATTGATGGTTTTAACGTAATCTTTTCTTGAATAATTTTCACGTAGAATAAACATGTTGATGTCTGCAAGATTCATCATCATCATTGCATCACTCACAATGCCGACAGGAGGTGTGTCGATGATTACAAAATCGTACATTCCTTTCAGAATATTGAGAAGTTCTACTGTTTCTTTTTTTGCCAGCAATTCGGCAGGGTTTGGCGGAACAGGTCCGCTGCTGATGATGTCAAGATTTTCAACAGGCGTTTTCTGGATTACTTCATTAAGTGTAACGGCACCTATCAGGTAATTACTTACTCCTTTATCATTCTTTACGCCAAGGTCCCCTACCAATTGTGGCTTTCTCAGGTCCATTCCTACAATGATTACCTTGTAATGTTGAAGCGCTAGTACAGACGCAAGATTAAGGGTGCTGAAAGATTTTCCTTCACCACCAACGTTGGAAGTAATAAGCACCACTTTTTTAGTTTCGCTCAATCCAAAATACATTAGGTTGGCACGAATGCTTCTGAATGCTTCTGCTATCGAACTCTTGGGTTTATTGGCAACGGCCATCCTGTTCCCGGTGGTCATGTGACCGACAATACCGATGATTGGGATTTTAGTCAGACGCTCTATGTCGTCCCTGCTGCTGATGGTGTTCTGAATAAATCCCTGAAGCAGGATGATGAAAAGCGGAACCAATACTACAAGCAATAAGATTACAATTGCTACCGCTTTTTTATTTGGGACAACAGGCTTCTCATTTATGCTTGCAAGGTCAAGTACTTTGTTGTCACTCACGGCGGTTGCTTTTGCAATTCCGGTTTCAGCTTTTTTCTGTAGCAGGTACAAATAAATGTTTTCATTCACGCTGAAGTTACGCTGGATTCCAAGAAGCTCGCGTTCTATGCGCGGAACTTTCTTGATCATCGCTTCGCTTTCTGCCAGCTCTTTTGTGATTCCCTCTAATCCGACCTTTACACGATTACGAATTGACTGAATATTTTCGATCAGGGAATTTTTTGTTGATGCAATTTGCTCATCGATTTCTTTCACTGCAGGGTTCGCATCGCTTGTTCCGAAACGCAGTGACTTTCTCTTGCTTTGTAAAAGCTGTAAATCGGAAATCAAATTGATAAGCAACGGATCAGGCGTTCCTAGAGAACTTGGCGCCAATTGGGCAAGGTCTTTGTTTTTTGTTACATAATCATACAGGTAATCCATGGAACTAAGGTCCATTTCTGATTTGATCCTGTCTGCATCAATAGTGGTCAGACGTTCCAGGTAGGCTTGTGATTCCTGGCTAAGGTTCACAGTTCCCTTTTCTTCTTTGAAGTTTTGCAAATCCTGCTCTATTCCGCCAAGGGTTTTGCTGATATCTGCCATCTGCTCATCAACAAACTTGAGCGTGAGTCCCGCAACGGCCGCTTTGTCTCGTACATCACGATTGATATATACTTCGCCGATCTTATTCAGAAAATCAATTGCCCTTTCTTTGTTGTTATCCTGAACGCTGAGTGTAACAATGGTCGCATCTTTGTTCAGTGGATTTACTTTCAATTTTTCGTCTTTGTAATAATTAATAAGTGAATTGATGGAGTTGATCTTAAAATAAAACTTCTTGTCAGAAGAATTGGAAAATTCAGGTTCAATTTTTTCAATTATAAAACTGAAATTAGGCGTCCGTATCTCTTCACCAAAAAGATGAGCCTTGCCGTAAGTAAAATCTGCAAGGGTATTGTTGTCAATTTCGGTTTCAAGGTTAAACCTGCCTGTATCGAGAATGGTAAGCTCAAAATATTCGCCGTAAATGCCTTTTGTAACAGAAACGGATTTTAATGAGAACG
>CAYHHK010000158.1:0-8204 GCA_964356415.1 uncultured Flavobacteriales bacterium | reverse complement strand
TCCTGTTTTACATTTGGACTATTGCTGTTTTTTCTTTCGTCAGCAGTGATTGCACAGCCGCCAACCAGCAACAGGCAGCTTGCAGATCAGTACCTGAGTAATTTTGAATATGACAAAGCGGCAACGATCTACGATAAGATCTACGACAAAGATCCATTCGGCACCTATCCCAATTACCTGAAGTGCCTTCTTGCACTAAGAAATTATGATGCAGCAGAAAAACTGGTAAAAAATATTTCAAAAAAAAATCCGGAAAATACAGCCTATGCCGTTGACCTTGGTTTTGTTTCTGAATCCAAAGGAGATATTAATAAGGCAAAACAAACATACGATAAGACAATAAAAGGTTTGCAGCCCAACCAGGGACAAATCATGAATCTTGCGAATGCTTTTTTCAGTCGCCAAAACTGGGACTATGCCCTTGCCACCTATATGGAAGGAAAAAAACTTATGCGGAACATCTACTCCTTCAATTTTGAAACCGCAGAAGTATATTTTCAAAAGCAGGAATATGAAAAGATGATCGATGAATACCTGAATGCCGTTGCTGAAAATCAGGTATATCTTCAGAGTGTTCAGAATATATTACAGTCACGTATTGGGAATGACCCTGACAATTCAAGGTCAACTTTGCTAAGGCAAGCACTACTCAGGAGAACGCAACGCGATCCGGATCAGAGTATTTTTTCTGAAATGCTGATCTGGCTTTTCGTTCAGCAAAAAGATTTTGAAAGCGCATTAATACAGGCCAAAGCGCTGGACAAGCGTTTGCGCGAAGACGGCTCCCGTGTCATGAACATCGGAAGCATGAGCGAAGCTAATCTGGATTATCCTGCGGCAATCAATTGTTACAGGTATGTTGTTGATAAGGGAAAAAATAATTCCAATTACATCTTGGCAAGAATGCAATTGCTTGAAGTCAGAAATAAGAGCCTGACAGGTGAAGGCAGCTATACACAAGACGATTTGCTGAAGCTGGAGAGTGAATATAAGACAACACTGGATGAATTGGGAAGAGACGCAACAACAGCTCCGTTGATCAGTGGCCTTGCCCACCTCGAAGCATTTTACCTTGACAATACTGATTCAGCAATTGTCAATCTTGAGACAGCTATTGATTACCCCGGTATCAGTAAGGTAGTACAAGCCAAATGCAAGCTGGAGCTTGGTGATATATTCTTATTTACAGGTAATGTTTGGGACAGCGACCTTCTCTATGCACAAGTTGATAAAATATTTAAGAATGATCCGCTTGGGCAGGAAGCAAAATTCAGAGGCGCACGCCTTGATTATTTCCGTGGTGATTTCCTGTGGGCTGAAGCGCAGTTGGGCGTACTGAAAACAGCAACTTCACAATTGATCGCCAATGATGCACTGGCCCTTGCCCTGCTTATTTCCGATAACCCCGGACCCGATTCTTCATTTGATGCGCTTACTGTTTACTCGAAGGCAGAACTGCTTACATACCGAAACAGAAAAGATGAAGCTTTGCATACACTTGATTCACTGATGCTGACATTTCCTGATCATTCACTTATTCAATATTCACTTTATAAAAAAGCGATGATCATGGACATGAAAAGAAATTATCCTGAAGAAGACTCATTGCTGAGAAAACTTGGAGAACAATATGAAGACGGTGTCCTTGCCGACGACGCCCTTTTTCACCGTGCAGAGCTTTATGGGAAACGATTCAAGGACAAATCGAAAGCCATGGAGCTTTATCAGGACCTTCTTACAAAATTCCCGGGAAGTCTTTATGTAGTCGATGCCAGAAAAAAATTCCGTGCATTAAGGGGTGATGTGATAAATTAATTGCTGCTCCTTACACACTCCGGACAATATGACAAACAAGGAGATCATTCAACAATTTTATCAAGCTTTTGCACAAGGCGATGCTGAAGGCATGGTCAAACTCTATAGCAATGATATTAAATTTAAGGATCCTGCTTTCGGAGAACTTCAGGGAGAAGATGTGAAGAATATGTGGCGCATGTTGATCCGCAACGGCAAAGGAGGAATAAGTATTATTTTCACAGATGTTGAGGCAAACGAGAAAACAGGATCAGCGAGCTGGACTGCCAACTATGTTTTCAGCAGGACAGGAAGAACGGTCGTAAATAAAATTGCTGCTCGTTTCGAATTTCAGAATGGGAAAATAGTCAGCCATACGGATAATTTTGATATATGGGAATGGTCGAAGCAGGCGCTGGGATTGAAAGGACATTTGCTGGGATGGACGTCGTTTATGAAAAACAAGATCAGAGAATATGCCATTGCATCATTGAAAAAATACAATGCGTCTAAATAAATTCATAAGCGAAAGCGGTTTGTGTTCGAGGCGGGAAGCCGACCGTTTCATCGAGAAAGGCAATGTATTTATCAACGGAAAACGTGCCACTATTGGTGACCGCGTGTTTCCCGGAAGCAAGGTCATGGTGAACGGACACATGCTCGAACCTAGAGAAGCAAAGAACACAATTATCATTGCCCTTAACAAACCTGCAGGCATCACTTCCACAACGGAATCAAATGTGGAAGGCAACATCGTTGAATATGTAAACCACAGTCAGCGAATTTTCCCAATTGGCCGGCTTGATAAAGATTCACAAGGCCTCATATTGCTTACCAATGATGGCGACATCGTCAATAAAATTCTTCGTGCCGGAAACGAGCATGAAAAGGAATATGTAGTCACTGTCAATAAACCCATCACTGATAATTTCATTCAGTCTATGGGACGCGGCGTTCCAATTGATGGACGCACCACGAAAAAATGCGCTGTAATCCAGGAATCTCCTTTTATTTTTCGCATCATACTTATTCAGGGACTGAACAGGCAGATCCGGAAGATGTGCGAGTACTTCGGATATGAAGTCACAAAGCTGGAGCGTGTGCGCATCATGAACATTGGAATAAAAGGAATCCCTGTTGGTGACTGGCGTGAACTTTCCTTTGAAGAAGTAGAAAGCATCCTCAGCAAGATTGAAGATTCTGATTCCGAAGACCGGAAAATGCATTCTGAAAGAAATCAAAATAATAAAAACAGAGCACAGGGTAAAAAGCCGAAGCCGGCCAATTCCAATCCCGATAACAGAAACAGGTTTAAAAAGCATGGAGCATCCGGTCCGAAGAAAAGCGGTTCTTCACAAGGCGGACGGACAAAAAACAAATCCGGTGGAAGGAAAAGGGGAAGATAAATCATGAATGAAAACGAAACAGGCAACGGAGTTGATTCAACATTGCTATTGCAGATTGTAAGCATGAAGATGCCCTTTGGAAGATACAAAGACACCTTGCTGTGCAATCTTCCGGTATCTTATCTTGAATGGTTTCAACGAAAAGGTTTTCCGACAGGTAAATTGGGTGTGTTGTTGCAAACGATTTACGAAATCAAATTGAATGGACTGGAATATCTGCTTGAGCCTTTGAAGAAGAATAAATAATTTGGTTGGCCACTAAGGCACAAAGACTCGAAGAAAAATATAGTTGGTTGATTAATAAATTTGTGTCTTAGTGACTTGGTGGCAAAACTCCTTTTTAGCATGCACTAGTTTTAATAGTAATGAAAGCCGCAAGACTCAGTGAACTCAAACAGAAAATCACTATGCTTACTCAAACGCCAACCCGCACCCTAACCCTAAAGGAGAGCCTTCGCGCAGCGTCCGTTAAAGTTGGGCATGTGTAAATTGAATTGATTAATAACTCTCCGATGAATAATAATTTTTCAAATAGATCCTCTCGCTAAAGAAATGAAAGCCGCCACACTAAGTGAACTGAAACAGGAGATAGCCACGCTCACACCTAAACAAGTGCTAGACATCTGCATGCGCCTCGCCAAGCATAAAAAAGAAAACAAAGAGCTGATCACCTACATGTTGTTCGAAGCCAACGATGAAGAATCATTTATCAAGCAAATCAAAGAAGAAACGGAAGCACAGTTCCGCGAGGTGAATAGCAGCAATATCTATCTCGCAAAAAAAAGCATCAGGAAAATACTACGTACCATCAATAAGTTCATCCGTTACTCGGGGTTAAAACAAACGGAGGCAGAACTACGCATACACTATTGCAACACATTGATCAAATCAGGCATTCCGTTCCGGAAAAGCCCTGTGCTTTGTAATCTCTATAATAACCAGTTGAAGAAAATTGAACTTGCTGTTGCAACTTTGCATGAGGATCTGCAATATGACTTTAAGAGGGAGATGAATGGGTTGGAGAAATATTAGGGCTCAAATTAGTCTGAATAGATTGTTTTGATTCACAACTAAAATCATTTACTTTTACACTAAACGGCTTAATTCATATTCGAATGAAGTTACTTTCTTTACTCTTCATCATTCTATTTTCTGGTTTTTCCTCGGTTGCTCAATCGAATCTCGAATGGGTGTTTACTGATTCGGGTTCTGTGAATGGCGGCTTTGCAAGTACGGTTGTATTATCGAATGGCGATATATTTGTAAAAGGCTTTAATGACAATAACGCTGATCTTGATCCGGGACCTGCAGTTGTTACTTTTTCATGCCCGGAATTTCTTGCACGTTATTCACCAGCAGGGAATTTAATTTTTGCGCGTCCGTTTAATTATTACAATGGGAATACAAATCTATCAACAGGTGTTTTGATAAAAGACAAAAACGAAAATATTTACAATGTTTTTAACTCAACCGGTTCATTTGATTTTGATTCAATACCCGGGCCGACACAACTTAACTTAGGTATCCAGCAATATGGAATCGCTAAGTTTGACGCACAAGGAAACTATAAATGGAGTTTTAAGTTTGACATGAATGTTGTTTCTCCACGATGTGCTGCATTATCCGATGGAAGTATTTTAATTCTCGGACAGGTTGATTGGGGACCCGCAGACTTGGACCCCGATACAGGTACTTGGATATTTTCCAATCCACAAGGTACGATAGAAACCTTTATTGCAAAGTTTGACTCATCAGGTCATTTTGTAACAGCTAAAGAATTCCATACCGCAAGTGGTATTTATCCTGACGAATGTGTGCTTCAACAAATCGCATGCGACTCAAGCAACAATGTCTATTTAAGCGGAGGCTTTTTGGGAACAGTTGATTTTGATCCGGGTGGAGGAGTTCATAATTTATTCGCAACTACAAATGCAGGTGGATATGGAGAGAATGTTCTATTAAAACTCGACAACAATCTGAATTTTGTTTATGCATATAAATTTTACCACAGCGATGAATTTGGGTTCAGTCTATACTCTGATAAAATCGGAAACTTATTTTTGAGTGGGGAATGCAAAGCACCCTTTGATATTGATCCTTCTCCATCTGTTTCGATGATAAACAATCAATCTCAGAATTGCACATTCCTTGCGAAGTTTGATCCATCGGGAATTTTTCAATGGGTAAAAACGCTCTATACAAATTCTTACTACACTTCCTATATGTACATAAACAGTTTTGAAAATGACGGTTCCATGTATTTATCTTTTGGCCTGACCGATACAATTATTGCCAACAGTTTTGGATTTTATGATCTCAGTTTTTTGGATGCCTACCCTTACCCATATATGTACATTATTAAGCTGGACTCCAATGGAACAGCCATCTATGACCTAAAAGTTGGAAGATTAATGAACATGCAAGCATGGGATTTTGAATTCACAGACCCCACTCATTTTTACGTTCATGGCAGAATAATGCTAAATCGACCTGCCGATATTGAAATTGGTCCAGGAATTTATCCATTGGCTTCAGTGTCAATCAGTCAATTCTTTTTAACCCATTACTCACTCGATTATCAGATCAATGCAATCCATGGAAATGCTTTTCTGGATTTGAACTCAAATGCAATTCACGATAGCATTGAAGCCGGTATTCAAAATGTAATTGTTCAACTTACTCCGGGACCAATTTATGTTTCAACAGATAACAGAGGTGATTATGGCGCGTATGTAAGTTCCGGAAATTATACAATAACGACTCCCGCGATACCGTTGCACTTAACCGGTCCAATTCCGTCTGCAAACACTGCAAGCTTTCCCTCGGTAAATCAGGTGGACACAGCAAACAATTTTGCCTTCCAGCTTAATCCGGGGGAGAGTGATTTGAGAGTTGCACTTACTGAGTATGGATTTGCACGTCCGGCACATGATATAAATTACAATTTTACTTATTCAAATGTCGGGAGTGTTACACAATCAGGTTCCGTTGAGTTAATGCTCGATTCAAACCTTACTTTTCTTTCAAGTACGATTGCTCCCGATAACATTATTGGAAATATTTTGACATGGAACTATTCCGGCTTTCTTCCCTTTCAGTCATTCAATATTAATCTCACGGCTACAGTAAGTTCCACAAGCACATTGGGGGATACGATTCTTTCAACTGTGATTATCTATCCTGTTGCAGGCGATATGCTTCCGATTGATAATTATGATACTTCAGAAGTTGCTGTCGTTACAAGTTATGATCCGAATTCCAAAGAAATAAAACCATCAGGCGATATAGGATTGCTAGATGTTGTGAATGGTGCCTATCTAACTTACACCATCCAATTTCAAAATACCGGTAATGATACAGCCTTTAGTATATCCATTCATGATACGCTTTCTGATAAACTTGATTTATCTTCACTTGAATTGCTTGCATCAAGCCATCCATATACATTCAGATTGTATCCCGGCAAGCTCGCTGAATTTAAGTTTGAAAACATTTTTCTTCCTGATTCTATTGTGAACGAAACAGGGAGTCACGGATTTGTTAAATATAGAGTAAAACTAAAATCAACTCTTGCAGTCGGTGATCAGATTAAAAATACTGCGCATATTTATTTTGATCTGAATACTCCTATTGCAACTAATACAGTTCAAACAGAAGTACTTTTCATTGTTATCATTTCCGAAAATACTTCGTTTAATTTTTTTGACCTATTTCCTAATCCAGCTCAAAATAAAATTTCTTTTCGAAGTAAAACCAGTGGTCACTCACAAAAAGAATATAGGATTTTTGATGCTTTCGGAATATTAAAATTGGAGAATAAAGCGGAGATCAGTTCATCGAAACCTGAAATTGATATTTCAGGACTATCTCCGGGAATTTATTTTTTAGAGATTGTCGATTTTGAAAACAATAAATTTAAAACTTCATTTGCTGTAATGAGATAGTTTCAATTATGAAAAAAATTTTCCTTCTCTTTTCCTTCTCCATCCTGCTCATCTCCTGCACTTCTAATCATCAACGAGAAAAGGATCCTGAACAAACCAGCCACAGCGACTGGTTCAGCAACCAGCGCATCTTTCCTAATACAAAGCCTGATTATGCAGCTTATAAAAATTCCGTACAATGGATGAATACACAAAGGTCGTCAATGCGATCTTCATCACAGCAGTCATGGCAATACGCAGGGCCTGAAAACCTGGGCGGCCGGCTGACGGATGTCGAAATGATCCCGAATGATCCTTATACGATATTTGCCTGCGCAGCTTCCGGGGGGATTTTCAGAACAAACAACGGAGGATTATCATGGTTCCCGATCTTTGATGAGAGTCCATCGCTTTCTATCGGAGACCTGGCGATTGCGGCATCGAACCCAGACGTGATGTATTGCGGAACGGGGGAAGCAAATGCAGGCGGTGGTTCGCTTTGCTATGATGGAGCGGGAATTTTCAAATCAACTGATTCAGGATCCAGCTGGAATTATGTCGGGCTGGAAGAAACGCGCAATACAGGCCGTGTTGCCATTGATCCGAAAAATCCTGACCGCGTTTTTGTTGCAACCATGGGTGATCTTTTTGGAAACAATCCCGATCGCGGATTATACCGCACTACTGACGGCGGACTGAACTGGCAAAATGTTTTATTCAGTGATGATTCAACAGGAGCCATTGATGTGGTGATCCATCCTCAGCATACCGATACTGTTTTTGCGACGATGTGGACACGCGTTCGCCGGCCGGACCGGAGGCAGTATGGCGGACCGGCTTCGGGAATATTCCGCAGTTACGACGGCGGAAACACCTGGACTAAACTCACCAATGGCATTCCTTCCTATTCACTGGGCAGAATTGGAATTGACATTTCGCAATCAAGTCCGAATGTTCTCTATGCTATAGTGGAAGATTCTCTTGGAGGAAATTCCCGTATTTTAAAAACAACCGATCTCGGAGATACATGGAATGATGTTTCGAATGGTTTTTTTCCGAATTCATTCAGCTACTGGTATGG
>CAYHHK010000157.1:0-8276 GCA_964356415.1 uncultured Flavobacteriales bacterium | reverse complement strand
AAATCTAATTTCTGGAAATAATCTTTTCCTCTCCCCCAACCCCACAACTGGTCAGTTGAACATAGGAAATATGCAATCGGCAATAGAAAAAATAGAAATCTATAACCTGCCTGGCAAGCAAGTTGGCAGTTGGCATCCCGAAGTCTCGGGAGCAAATAGCAATAATGAAATCACCATTGATCTCACAAAACTTTCACCAGGGATTTATTTTCTACAAGCAAGCGACGGAGAAAGTGTGTGGCGGGGAAAAGTGATTAAAGAATAAAAGAAGTAAAAAGTATCAAGTACCGGGTATTAAGAAAAACCGGGTGCCTTTTATCTTAATACTTCATACGTCGTACCTGATACTTTCTTCACCCCTCCATCTCCCCGTTTCTGATCTTATTCCAGTTTTCGCGCTCCTTCGGAGTTTGCATACGTGAAATAAAATCAAGCGTGGATGAAAGCCATTCAAAAATTTGTGTGAGCGAACGCTGCCTGTGCTCCTGAATTTGCTCATCAGAAACTGAATAGGTGTATTCGAACTGCTTTCGTGGTATGTTACTTTCCATTTTTAATTTTCGAGAGGTAATAGATGTCCTGCTTATCCTGGGCCCGGTTGCTGAATTCCTTTAGCGCAATCAGGTGTTCGATGGAAACTACATTCACTTCAATAGCCCCTTCTTTCTTAACGGTCCTGTTATTCCAAAGCTCAGCAAAAGGAACCGGGAAATCAATAACCACATCAAGAGCAAGAAGGTTTTTATCATAGTTGAAATACGAAAGCGCAATCAGGTGTTTTGATTCAATCAGCTTTTGCTTTGTCAGCTCGTCAGATAGATCAGAAATTTTCACAGGCACACTCACATGATAGTTTAACGATGCTACGCACTGTTCAAAGCGTAAAAGGTTTTCCTGATTCATGTCAAGAATGATGTCAATGTCTGCAGTCATTCGCGGCACACCATACAGATTAACAGCCAGTCCGCCACATATAACGTACCTTACATCATACTTATTTAGTGTTTCAAAAAGTAATCCGAAATTCATTCTGCAATATATTGTTTAGCAAATTCCATCGCAGATTCCATCTATTGCAATCAGAAAATATTGCTTTCAGGTTTACTGAATTGGTTTCCTTCATTCCACCACCACCAACTTCGTCATCACTTCCTTCCCTGAAATAACTTTCAGAAAATAAACTCCGGAGAGGTTCAATGTGTGAAGTTTGAGGGTTGATGTTGTAATAACATTAGAATAAACCTCTCTGCCTACTGAATCGTACACTTTAATTATTCCTCCGGTTGCGCTTTGCGGAATACGCACGGTAAATTGTGTAGTTGCAGGGTTCGGAAAAACTTCAATTGCAGAAACATCAGCGGCAAGTTCGTTTACTGAAACAGTGTTCCATGTATTAGCCACCGGATTAGGGTCACGCGGCGTACAGCCAAGATATCGGTATAAAAAATTACTCACGAAGTGAACAGTGGTATCCATATAGTTTACATCCCCCGCATAAGGGACATGCGGTGCTCCATAATAAGTGTACATGGTCTGGTCAATTCCTGTCAGCATAGCATGTTCATTCACAGAATAGCTTCCATCAACAACCATGATCGGAAATATATTTAACAGGTATAGCATTGCACTGGCATAAGGTACCACCTGATCAGCCGTTCCATGCATGCTGCAAACAGGTATATCTCCCGGAACCATCCATGCAGTATCACCCATTGCTCCGCAGAGGTTAAGCACAGCCTTTATGGTTGAAGGGTATCCCGGATTCCCGCTGGTTCCTTCCATTCCACCCAAAGCAACCGTATCGATGGTTGATGGCAATTCAGATGTCTGGTCAAGGTAAGCAAGGTGCAATGCACAAAATGCGCCTGCAGAACTTCCTCCGCCAAAAATCATATCCGGATCAATGCGGTAGGTATTTGTTGTAGCTGCATCCTGACGAAAAAATCGCACAGCTGCCTTAGTATCCTGAACACCACGGTAAACGGCATTGGTAGCACTGGACTGGTTGTAAGGGAATGCAATGCCCAATCTGTATTCGATGGATGCACAAACATATCCGCGTTTTGCAAATCGCTGACACAATCCGACAACGTCATTATCCACCTTTGATCCACCGACAAAACTTCCACCATGAACCCATACAATAAGTGGCCTGAAAGCAGCGGTGTCACCATCGGGTTCATAAACATCTAGTTTCAGAATTGTGCTCGTCCCCTGATAATCATTATTGGAACCGAAAATGATATCACTTGTTGTGATAATGTTTGGGAAAACTTCTTCATCATAGCGGGTGCTGTTACAATCAATAACAACCTGGGCGGCCAATAAATTAGAGACAAGAATTAATGTGATAAGTGTGTATAGTTTTTTCATCGAAGAAATTGATTTAGAAATTATTTTCAACGATGAAAGAAAGGAAGAAAAATCGAACTGTGCAAATATTGTTCTAAAATGAAGTCACCAAATTCAATTGACAATGACCTGAACAACCCTTCTCTGGCTGAAACTGTCAAGAGTTAAGATGTAAACTCCCTTCGATAAAGAAGAAACATCGATTGTACGCAAGCCCGATCCTCCCAATGATTCTGAGAAAACAACCCTTCCTGTAACATCGTAAATCTTCATCAATTTTGATTCTCCGGACATGGATGTTGGCAACTGAATTGTCAGAATATCATGGACAGGATTCGGATAGATATTTATTCCATTGGTTTCAATGAATGATAGTCCAACATACACTGTTACCATGATTTCATCCGTTGCAGAACATCCGTTTCCATCAATGGCCGTTACTGAATAGGTATTTGTTGAATTGACGATAATGGTTTGTGTAGTCTCCCCCGTTGACCACAGGTAACTCACAAAACCCGCACCGGCATCAAGTGTTGCAGTTTGGGGCGAAGAGATAACTATATCAGCACCCATATTTATGAAGGGTTGTGTAAAAACGAATGCGGTATCCGGGACGCGAATACTCGGACACAATGTTCCTGCTTGAGCGTAAACGATGGTGGTAATACTTATGCCATTGAGGGTTAAAGAACTTCCTGTACCAAGAAGATTTCCTGCAACAGGAGCATCATACCATGAAACCGGATCCGGAGCAGTGGCAGTTAGTGTTACATCTCCCGTTCCACAAGTGAATGAAGACACCACCAGCGGAGGCAATGAGACAGTATTAATTGTTGCAATAGCAGGAACACGCACACTTGCACAACCATTGTTGGCTTCTGCATAAAATGTTGTCGTGGCTGAAATTACAGGAGTAGTAAAGTTGAAAGTTGTTCCCAGAAAATTTCCACCTGATATTTGATCATACCAGGAAACAGGATCTGCTGCATTTGCCGTAAGACCAACTGTTCCCGGTCCGCATCGATTACCATCAGTAGTTACAGGTGGATTGGCTGCATTGATAATTGCATTTACAGCTACACGGGGGCTCGGACAAACTGTTCCCGCTTCCACGTAATAAGTGGTTGTGAAATTCAAGACAGGTGTCGTGTAAGCAGGCCCTGTTTGTAAAAGAATCCCACCTGTTGCTTCATCGTACCAGTGAATGACAGCTGTATCGGTTGCATTCAATGTAACAGTTCCCGGTCCGCATCTTGTAACGTCAGATGTAACAGGAGTAGCGGTTATGTTTACTATAGAGGCAACTACCGGAATAAAATTGCTCAGGCACCCCCCGCTGTCAGCCACAGCATAATAAGTAGTTGATGCAGATAATAAAGGCGTTGTGAAACTACTTCCGCTCCCTAACTGATTCCCGTTTGGAACATCATACCAGTTTACAATTCCTCCGCCGGTTGCAGAAATGGTTACATTCCCGGGGCCGCAATTAAAGTCAGGTGTAACTACAGGATCTGAAACTAAAATTGCAGATACCAAAACCGAGTCTGTTGCCATGCACCCGGAAGAATCCAGCACAATTGAATACCACCCGCTAGAGATGGCTGTATATAATGGAGTCGTTTGTCCGGCAAGTTCAGAACCGTTCAACAACCACTGGTAAGAATATCCTGTTCCGGTATTTGATGAAAGAGAAACACTTCCGGGAGAACAGAAAGACAGGCTTCCTGAATTACCAATATTTGCCGAAATAGATGAGTAAGCCTTCCCCGGAGAACCATGCAGGCAGCCTGCAAACCAGTTATTCCCGTCATTCAAATCTCCTGTAGGATCAATGAGCTCACAGGTATAACCTTTGCCATCAGCGGCTTCAGGCCATGGCAGCTGGTCAGAATAAAAAACAGACCGGTATAAGGTATCCCTGTAATCGTAGAGGCGCAATAGTTCTTCATTGTTGGCAAAGCTGAAACCTGTCGATCCAATCACAGTGCTGACTGATGGATAAGCTGCAGAAAATTTTACAATGTCTTCTGCAACGACCAGATATCCTCCGGCAGCAATGACCGTATTTACCGGGAATTCAAAAACATGATTGTCCTGATCATCCATAAACTTCCATCCTGAAATATCTACAGATGTTGCTCCGTAGTTATGAAGTTCGATCCAGTCTTCGCTATGGATGATGCTGTCGCTGTTGTAATTAATTTCACTGAAAGTAATGAGCGGTGTTGCAGGCGATCCTGTAAAGTATGCTGTGATTTGATCAGTAGATGTGAAATTATAAGTTGTCGATTGATTGTAATCATTGGTGCCAATCACAACGTTTGAAAGCCAGTGATCAAATGAGTATCCTGGATTGGGAATGGCAGTAATTGTTACCGGATTTCCATTGAAATAAATACCAGTCCATGGTAACGTAGTCGGAGTGATGGTACTAATCTGAATTCGCCCTGCTCCTGCCGGACTAGCATTAAGAGTTAGAGTGACCTGTGATGTCAATGAGAACTCAGACTGAATATAATCACGGGCATAGGCAGGGCGAAGGTTGATAAAATCCGTCGCCTTATTTATTTCCCTGTCCCAAACTAATTGAGTCATTCCCCATTTTGAAAAATGCTGAGGCATATCAAAAGCCATTGAATCATGAATGGCAGTCAGTACCGGGAGCATGTTAGAAGGAAGAAAGGTAGAATTGATCAAATCCGCATACCGATTGATAAAATATCTTTGGAATGTTGGGTTCAAAAGCATGTTTGATAAAAGCTGCGCATTGTAGCATGCAGCAGTCGGATGTAATATGGTATCCAGCATATTGTCCTGGTAGCGGCTTGAAAGCCCCAACCCGAAATCCAGGTCTTTTGTAATGTATTTCCACTTTCCAATTGGACTCGATGGCCGCCACAACACAATGTTGTTGGTCCATTGCCCGATGAAGTCTTCATTGCAATAATATGTTTCAGCTGCAAAATAATCCGTCATGTTTTCTAGGTCGAACATTCCATCCATTGCGTTATAGAATGCTGTCGTTGTTTGATTGGCTGTGTTTGAATAGTTCAACATGTTGAAAAAACCGGTATCACTTCCGCAGGTTGTTTCAATGTTCCAGGTCTCCTTCAGGAAGTCTATCTCAGTGCTTTTATAGCCGTAATTCGTTTGAACAAAATTCTTGTTGTCATTTTCTACTACCTGATACAATCCCCAGAATTCTCCGTTTAAAAATAATATAACAGGGTCCTGTGCAATAAAATCAGCATGCGTTCCTTTAAGTATTTTTTCCATCAGGTGATCACGGTAATGCATCTGACAATTGTCTGTTCCTGCATTGCGGAGAACGATATCATCAGTACTGTTAATGTATGACTTATCCGGGAAAAAAGAATATTGAATTGATCCTGTTCCATATTTATCTCCAAGTTTTATTTCAAAACTCTTCTGATCATAAGCCTGTGAATAGTTTCCTGCAATAGAAATGTCTCCTGTGAATTTAAACAGCCGGTTTTTCGATTTATCATAAAACTCAATTGCCGCAGGCCGCTCCCATTCCTGCCAGTAGTTTGCTCCACTGTGCGGGAAGGCCGTATCAGCATTCGGACCCAGTGCATAAATACCATAAAGAGAATCGTAAAGATTATATGGATCCGTACTAATGGTAAAAACTGGCAGGTGAATATTTTCATTTACAAAATAGGAATTCGAAATTGTTTGACTGGGCAAATAACCGGATGCAAAAACTTTTGCCCTGATAATTTTTGTTGAATTGAGAAGGATGGGAGCTGAATAAACCGGTGAGGTATCTTTTGGATCGCTTCCGTCAAGAGAATATCTGATCACACCTGATGGTTGGGTGGTCGTTAGTGTGAGCCATTGAAGCCCTGTATAAAATCCGGCTTGCAAAGAGAACAGTGGAATCGTGGCATAGCCCGTATAACAGCTGGAAGAATTATTGGTCAGACCGGGCGTGGGGTATTTAAAATAGCACCAGTTTACTGACCCGTCCGGAATTCTTCCTTTTGAGTTATCCAGCTCTATACCCGCAAAGGTGTGCTGGTCGATGATTACAAACAATTCATTTGAAAGATATACCGTTTCCCCTGTTCTTGCCAGCTTAAAATGTGCCTGAAAATGTTCAGGTGATTGCGAAGAAAACCAGGATGGAGGATTGGGCCATGTATGTACTCCGTTTCGAATGCCAAAAGAAAGAAAAGGAATACAAGAAAGATCAGGATTGGCAGGGCTGGTATTGTGCACCTGCACAGCAAGCACATTATCGCCAACCCTCAGTATTCCTTTAAATATTGCAGGATCAATAATGAAGGCATCAGGGTTCATTCCCTGGTACATTACCGCTTCATGCGAGTTATTGGCAACTACATTAAAAGCCGGCCGATCACCTGTCATGCCAACATTTGCACGCGCAATCTCGACACCGTTGAGGTATGCCACAAATGCATCATCATAATCAATATTAAAAATCGCTTTTAAAATATTTGAGGTATCACTGATGGTAAAATGTTTCCTTACCATAACGGAATTACAGGTTGTTATGGTTGTATTATCATCGCCATCGCCAAATCCGATTCCTCCAACACCTGAAAGCCATGTTGCATCATTGAAGGAATTATTTCTCCAATTGGTGTCAGGGTTAGATGTTCCAACAAAATATTTCCATGAGGTTGTTGCTGCTACAGGCGTTTCCCAATGATCCACAATTTCTGTCTGGTTCTTATCAGAACAGAAAACGATGACCCTGCTGTTGGAGCCAAGCGAATAATCAGGAAACCTGAACTGTTGCAGGTTAGCCGGATCATCACTTAATCCAAATCCATTAAGGTTAACTGAACTCCCCCCTGCATTGTAAATCTCAATCCAGTCATCAAAATCACCGTTATCGTTTGCAATTATGGTACTGTTGGAAGAACAAATTTCATTAAGGAGAATTTGGGCATCTGAATGAGATGCGCAAAAAAGAAAAAAGTAAGGAAATAAAAATTTAAAAAAATTTGATTTCATGCTGATATGTTAAATAAAAACGAATCGTTGGGTTTGGGGTTGTGAAGATAACTTATGTAACCTTACAAAAACCGATACTTTTGTCAAAAAGCAGTATTTAAATAGTTATCGCAAACTCTTCATTTTTTGAAAGAACTTAATGCCGATCTTTGGAAAAATCAATTTATATGGAAAATACGGAAAATAACCGCAGGCAGTTTTTAAAGAAATTAACGATTGCAGGACTGGCCGGAATGGCTCTCCCGACGCTTTCCAGGGCCTTTTCAGCAAATGAAACAGACAACCTATCTGAAAGTTTTACAGATGATTTCTTCAGTTTACCTATGCTTGGATATGGCTACGAAGCGCTGGAACCAGATATTGATACACTGACGATGCAGATCCATCATAGTCGTCATCACCAGGCCTATGTGACGAATCTGAATAAAGCCATGAAGGAAAATAATATTGATGCTGATCTGTATCAACTGATAAAAAATGTTTCGAAGTATCCGATGGTCGTTCGTAACAACGGTGGAGGTCACTGGAATCATTCATTTTTCTGGAAACTGATGAAGCCCAATGGCGGCGGTGGTCCGTCAGGTAAAATTGCCGAAGCGATCAATAATTCGTTTGAAAGTTTTCAAAAATTCCAGTCACTATTAAATGAGGCAGCACTCAAACGTTTTGGCAGTGGATGGGCATGGCTGATAAAAACATCCGATGGTAAGCTGGCTATTTGTTCAACACCAAATCAGGACAATCCGTTGATGGATATTGCAGAAGCAAAAGGAACTCCTCTATTGGGGATTGATGTGTGGGAACATGCTTATTACCTGCATTACCAGAATAAGCGGGCAGACTATTTAAATGCCTGGTGGAATGTGGTAAACTGGGATGAAGTTGCAGCGAGGATGTAAAACAAAAAACTAGTTTTA
>CAYHHK010000156.1:0-8446 GCA_964356415.1 uncultured Flavobacteriales bacterium | reverse complement strand
TTATTTCCACCCGTGTAAATGAGTGTATCAGCACTTAAAAACCTTGATCCGTAGAAGGTCAGCTGGTTTGAACTTGCATATAATTTCGCACTGATTGAATTGTTACCCAGAACCAATTTCCCGGTTCCTGTCAATGCAAGTCGCATATTGACTGAATTGTCGCTTTGAGTCAGGTTTCTGATCGTTAATGTTCCTGCACTGAAAGTGCCAATGGAGATATTTTTTCCTGAGGCAAGTGTCCAAGTCCCTGTGCTGTTTCCGAATGATATGTTCGTTGAAGCTGAGTTTAGCGTGATGTTTCCATTGTATGCGGCAGTGCCATAGGTATTGGAAAAAATATTGCCTGTGCTGAACGTAACATCACCATTGAAGACATTACCAGTTCCCTGATGCGCCAGGTACACAGCACCGGTGCTTCTTGCACTTACAGTTAGCGTCGAATTAAATGTATCGGGGGCTGAGGTCGTATTTGAGAGGACAAGACTTCCGGTTCCGCTATCTGTCAGCGTTACCGCACCATTGAAAACATTATTGCCGATTCCGTTGTCATTGGAACTCCCTTTTTTCACCGCAGTAAGAGAATTATTAAAAGTAGAACCATTAAATAATAGCGTGTTAGAGGAATTATTCAGATTTACATTAAATTTAGCTCCTGAAAAGGTTGTAGTTGCAGTACTTGAAATTTTCACAAGCCCTCCCGAACTGCTGTTTATTGTCCCCCCTGAGAAGGTTGAAGTGCCGGTAACCGTTAAGGTATAGGTACCAACATCCATTGAATCACCACTGATTGTAAAATTAGTGATCGTTTTACTGGAGTCCATTAGTAGATTATATGCTCCGGTGTCGGTTGAAAATGTCAAGTTGTCCCCTGGCCCTGGAATTCCGTTCGGTGACCAATTGGTAGATGTGTACCAATTGGAGTTTGTAAATCCTTTCCATGTATAGGAAGTCGCATATGAAAGAGCTGAAGAAAGCAGAAAAAGAGCAAGGGTAACTATGGTGTGTTTGTAAGTTTTCATTGAAATAAATTTTGCTGGTTATTAACTAACGATTAAAAACAATGGCATCGGTGAGCGTATGATCAGCGCGTTCCAGTTTTACTTCACTGAAGTAAGATGTTAGACCATTGTAGCTGCCAAGGCCAAGACTTACGGTGTAATCCGTTCGGCTATAGGAATAATTTCCAAGATTTGCGGTAACATCAAAGGCAAAGGTTTTATCAAGCAGGTCTGAGCCGCCTTCAGTTGTTCCCAGTTTTACCCTGATGGATTCAATACCCGTAAATTCAAAGAGCTGTAGCGTTAAAACGACTTGAATTGCTAATGAATCGCTCAAATAAGGCACAGAATCAACATCGACGCAATTTGTGATGCAGCTTGTTTCCGCGAAAGTTGAAAGGATTGGGTAGGTGTTTTGCTGTGCCTTTGATTGCAGGGTGAATATTAACGTTGCAAAAATCAGGAACAGAAACGTAAGTGATTGTTTCATTTTTGATTTGAGTTAAAGTGGTTTGTGGATTCTATTGCAAATAAAAATCCCGCTGCACCTGGGGTACGAGCGGGATTGACAAGTATATTGTATGTCTTATCTTCTAACTGTGAACTGTGAACTGTGAACTGTGAACTGTGAACTGTGAACTGTGAACATGGTTTTTAAATTGGAATCTCCAAGGATAATATGTCAGCGATTAAATACAAATGACTTTGGTCATATATTTAAGATTTATTTGGTTAAAATTAAATGGAACAATGCCTGAAATTTGTTCACAAATTTTGAAGTATAAATTTTCAGAAGTTCTTATTTTTTGACTTTCGCCCAATAAGAAATAGATTGATTGAGTTAAAGATAACTATGAACTTAATAATATCTACCGTTTTTTAATAAATTATTCTTAATTCTGCACTGTGGATCCTTCGCATGACTTTTCGCAACCTGTCGCCAAACTGCCAAAGCTGAAATTTAACAAGCGGCTACAGGTCATACTCATCTGTTTCATTGTCTCTGTGGTATTTTGGTTTCTTATTGCAATGTCCAAATCTTACTCTGACAAATTCATTTTTCCGGTGAAATATAAAAATTTTCCCGGGCAACGGATTGTAGTAAATGACCTTCCCAAATCTATTACCCTTTCAGTGAATACAACTGGTTTCAATATATTGGCATATCGGTTTACGAATAAGGAAGAGCCCGTCATTATTGATGTGACAGAATCACTTGGAGGAGTGGAGGGATTATTGAAAGATTTCATTGCTGTTCCATCAGTATCTTTTTCTGATGATTTTACACGCCAGCTGGGAAATGATTATAAGATAACCGGCTTTTCACCTGATTCAATTTTGTTTTCATTCAGCAGTAAAATAACAAAGCGTGTTCCTGTTATTCTTCAGTCTGAGATCACGATGGAGAAGCAATACGACACCACAGGCATGGCTTTGATACAGCCTGATTCAGTAACGATATCAGGGCCGGCGGCACTAATATCTTCTGTGGAGAATGTAAGAACAACTGTGTTGAAGCGCACGGATGTAAAGGCAAGTATAAGTCTGAAATTGCCACTTGAAAAGCAGCACCTTATCACTGCAAATGTGGAAGAGGTGAACGTAACAGTTCCGGTAGAAAAATTTACGGAAGGTGCTCTTGAAATTCCGATCCATGCAATCAATGTGCAGCCGGGTTACTCACTAAAAACATTTCCTGATAAGGTAAAAGTTCAATTTCGGGTCTCGCTGAGCAAATACAATGATGTACGTCCGGAAATGTTTGATGCAGTTGTAGATGCCAGCGGACTTCCTGATGAGAAAGCAACGCAATTGAAAATTAAACTGGAGACAATCCCGTATTTTGTTAGTGGAGTGAGCATTGATCCGGAAAGGACTGATTATATTCTGCGGAAATGAAAGTTGTTGGAATAACAGGAGGAATAGGAAGTGGAAAGTCCACGGTATGTAACATATTTCGTGTGTTGGGCATTCCTGTATATGAGGCAGACGTAGAAGCAAAAAAACAATATGATCTGCCGGAAGTGGTTGCGGAGTTGAAAAAAGTTTTCGGAGGTCACTACTTCTCAAAATCAGGAGAGCTGGACAAAAGAAAATTTGCCGATTTGATTTTCAATGATGAAACAGCGCTGCAAAAGATCAATGACATAGTTCATCCTTATGTTAAAAAAAGTTTCAGGGAATGGAGGAAGGCACACAATGACAAGCCGTATGTTTTGAAGGAAGCTGCGATTCTTTTCGAAAGCGGTTCGGATAAAGGATGCGATAAAGTGATCACAGTAACAGCCCCTCTTGATATCCGCCAGCAGCGGGTTATGCTGCGGGATCAGAGAACAGCAGATCAAGTAAAGAGAATAATGGACAGGCAGTGGAGTGACGCTGAAAAGATCAGGCGTTCAGATTTTGTTATTGTAAATGATGAATCAAGATTGGTGCTTCAACAGGTAATTGAAATTCACAGGCAACTTTCAGAGGGGACTAAGTCATCAGTCGAGAAATAAGTCATTAAAGGTCCTATATCAATCTGATACCTTTTTTCATGATTTATCCATTGGCGTGTTTATTCGCAATTATTAATTAGCTTGCCTCATAAAATATCTGATTTACATAATAGTATTAAAGGAATAGGAGAAATATATTGGCAATTTTATTTTCAAAATAATTAATGTCTGCTTATTATTCAACTGAAACATTTTAACCAATTTAAAAATGAAAAAAAATTACTTCTTAGCTCTTTTATTGATGTTGATTCTCAGTTTGCAAGGCACTGCGCAGCAAGAGAATTCTAAAAGCAACTATACCATGCCAAACTTCAATGAAATTAAAAAGAAATTTTACGAGAATTATAACCTTAATCAAGTCAGAAATGAAGAAGAGGAGATTAAGGACGGTCCTTTTAAAAAGTTTAAACGCTGGGAATGGTTCTGGGAGTCGCGTGTGGACAAAGATGGGAACTTTCCTCCGGCAGACATACTTGCCAAAGAATTGAGATCATACAAGGAAAGCCATAATCTTTCTACGTATCGTTCTACTTCAACACCACCCTGGACTTTTAAGGGTCCTTCAACTAGTGTTGGTGGTTATTTTGGAATCGGAAGGGTTAATTGTATTGCATTTCATCCTACCGATGAAAATATTTTTTGGGTTGGAACGCCGGCAGGTGGAATCTGGAAAACGACCAATGGCGGAAGTTCATGGACAACCACAACAGATGATTTGCCGGTATTGGGAATTACTACAATTGTGGTTCATCCATTAAACCCTAACATACTTTTTGCTGCTACCGGTGATGGAGAATTGTGGTATACGAAAAGCGTTGGCATTTTAAAATCAACTGATGCAGGTTTGACCTGGAGCAGCACGGGATTGAGTTGGCCCATTGAGAATGGAAGGCAAATCAGAAGGCTAATTATGAATCCTTCAACGCCGGAAGAAATGTTCGCTGCAACTTCCTCGGGGATCTTTAAAACTACTGACGGTTGGATTACACATACCAATCCGATTACTACCGGTGATTTCTTTGATGTAGAGTTTAAACCGGGAGATCCAGCAAATGTATATGCATCCACATACGATTATTGGGGGGGGAATACGGGAATATTTACATCGACGGATAATGGTGATACATGGAATGAGGTTCTTTCATTTCCGGGAACTGTTTGCAGAATCAATCTTGCCGTTTCGCCGGCATCGCCCAATGAAGTGGACGCTGTTTGTGCACGCAGAGATAGACGGGACTTGCACAGTATTTGGCGTTCGACTAATAGCGGAGTTTCTTACACTCAATATTTAGATGGGGCTTGCTCAAATAACTACCTTTCACATGATTATTCGCTTAACAGCTCGTCATGTTATGGTCAAGGAGACTATGATCTTGCCTTTACCAAGAACCCTGCAAATGCGGATGAAATGTGGCTCGGTGGAGTTGCTACCTGGAAAACTATCAACGGCGGCTCTAACTGGTCATTGAAAAATTTCTGGTATTCAGGTACAGCATCTCCTACGGTGCATGCCGACAAACATGAGATTGCTTACCACCCGTTAAACAATAAAATTTATGAATGTAATGATGGCGGATTGTATGTAACAAGTAATGGTGGTTCCTCATGGACAAACATAACGAACGGAATGGGCATTACCCAGATATACAAGATCAGCACATCTGCAACCATGGTTGATAATGTAATATGTGGAGCGCAGGATAACAGTACCAAGCAATTAAAAAATGGATCATGGCTTGAATCTCTTGACAGCGGTGATGGCATAGAAAGCATAATAGACTTTACCAATCCGAATATAGAATATGCAATGCGCATAAACGGTGAACTTTACAAGTCAACAAACGGTGGCAATTCCTGGGGAAATCCAATTGTTAGCAGTAACGGTTCGGGCGTTCATGAACCAGGAGAATGGCTTACTCCGCTCATAATGAATCCTTCCAATCACAATGAATTGCTTATTGGAAAATCACAGGTTTATAGAACAACGAATGGAGGTGCTAACTGGAGTCAATTAGGCACTATTTCAGGAATTTCATATGGGAAAATTTTATCCATGGCATATGCACCTTCCAATACGCAAATCATATATGTTGCTTCTCGTAAGGAAGTTTTTAAAACAATAGACGGAGGTAATAGCTGGACTCAATTGAATTTTAATCCATCACTTGATATCCTTTCAATGGCTGTGTCTTCTTCCAATCCTCAAAAAGTATGGATAACACAGTCACATTATTCATCAGCAGACAGAGTATTGCATTCAGCTGACGGAGGAAACACATGGACTGACTACTCAAATTCATTGCCTGCAATACCTGTCAATTGTATCGTTTATCAGAATGGTTCCAATGATGGATTATTTATTGGAACAGACCTCGGTGTTTTTTACAGGGATGCCGGGATGAGTGATTGGATACCATATAACAACGGTCTGCCAAATGTGATCGTGAATGATCTTGAAATTTCTTATCAGAATACAAAACTTTGGGCAGGTACATTTGGCAGGGGTTTGTGGTCGTCAGGACTCTCAATTGGAATCAATGAGTATGAATTTTCGAATTCAATTTCCGTCTATCCGAATCCTACAGATGGAATATTTACCGTAGCATCTTCCTTACCGGCCGAAAAACTTGATATTGAAATCTCAAATGCTATTGGTGAGAAGCTGTATCAGGTAAAGATAAATAATAACAATACTGAAATTGACCTGAGTAAAGTATCAAACGGAATATATTTTGTAAAGGTAAATTCTCAAAAGGGGACTACTACTAAAAAAATAGTATTGAATAAGCCTGATTGATATCTCTGTAGTTGCCACAATATACTGTTGACTCGTTTAGAAATCGGGGACATTTCCTGCCACAAAACCTTTTACATTTGCAGCAGGAATGAAAATCATTTTTGCCTCCATCGTTACTCTGTTTTTGGTCGTAAACTGTATTGCACAGCAATCATGCCCTCCATCACAGAATAAAAAAGCTGCGTCTTACTATAAAGATGCGCAATCTCTCTATCTTTCTAAGCGCGATTTTGACAAGGCCAGGGGATTGGTCCAGAAAGCCATCGATGAAGATCCTGAATTTGCAGATGCTTATGCGCTCTCCGGATTCCTCGCGCAAAAAAAGCGCGACTACAAAACGATGGGTGAAATGCTCAGAAAGGCAATTGAATTGTGTGAGAGCGTGGATCCGGAAGCGTATTATCAACTGGGTTGGCTGGAATATGATATGAAGAAATACAAGGAAGCGGAAAAACACCTTCAGCGTTTCCTTGAATTTGACAAGATCAATGAAGAGCATGGAACGAAGGCAAATGGATTATTGGTGCGGTCAAAGCTATATGCAAACCCTGTCCCTTTCGATCCCAAACCGGTTCCCGGTATTTCAACTGCCGATCCTGAATACCTTGCTATCATTTCACCCGATAATGATTATGTTTTTTTTACCCGCAGGTATGACCAGGCGCAAAAAGGATTGATCAGTACCACAAGCGTTGAAAAATTCATGCAGGCAAAACGCACCAATGGAATTTTTGAAAAAGGAGGTCCGATGGATTACCCGTTTAATCAGAAAGCAATTGGAAATGAAGGAGGAGCTACCATTACAATTGACAACAAGCATCTCTTCTTCACAGTAAATAAGGATGGGAATTTTGATATTTATTTCTCTGACTGGAATGTTACTTACTGGGATGACATCACAAACATGGGATCTGAAGTGAATGACCCGAAGCAATGGGACTCCCAGCCTTCTGTTTCGGCAGATGGCAACTCATTGTATTTTGCCAGTGCGCGGGATTCATTAACCGGAATTGATATTTATGAAACACATCGGGATACAAAGGGAAAGTGGACAAAGGCGAAAAAACTTCCTGCCCCCATCAATACAAATGGTAATGACAAGTCACCTTTTATTCACCAGGATGGACGAACATTGTATTTCTCTTCTGATAGTCTGCCCGGACTTGGCGGTTACGATATTTTCGTCTCGAGAATGGATACAAAAGGAAACTGGGGTGAGCCCGTAAACCTTGGATATCCAATCAATACAGAGGCAGATGAAGTCGGTTTTTTTGCCAGTACCGATGGACGATTTGGATATTTTTCTTCCAACAGTGTAAAGGGAAGCAGCGGTTACGACGTATTTTCCTTTGAACTATATCCGAAGGCAAGGCCGCAAAAAGTAACTTTGCAGACAGGCGAACTGAAGGCAGATGGCCCTGATTCACTGGTATCGGCAACGATTGAGCTGAAGAATACATTTACCAATGAAATGACAAGGATCAATGTAGATTCAGTAACTGGGCAGTATGCATTTGTTGCAACGCTTGACCATGATGTGGTTATGACGATCAAGAAAAATGGTTACGCTTTTGAATCGGAATATTTTTCGGCAAATGATTCTTCAAATATAGGGCCTGTCAAAAAAAATATTCTGCTTGAAAAAATTGATGTTGGTAAATCATATACCATCAATGATATTCTGTTTGCCACGAACAGTTTTATTGTCAACGATACGATTAAAGCCGTGGTAAATGAATTCTCTGACTACTTGAAGCAAAACCCGAAACTAACAGTTACAATTGAAGGGCATACGGACAATGTCGGCAACCCCGCAGATAACTTAATCCTTTCTCAAAGCCGTGCGAAATCCATTTACAACTACCTTGTTGAGAAAGGCATTGACAAATCAAGGTTAAGCTACAAAGGATTTGGCGAAACAAAACCGCTTGCAAATAATGGAACCAGCGAGGGCAAAGCAAAGAACAGGAGAACAGTGTTTAAGGTAATTGCAAAATGAACACTTTTTCAAATGATCAATCCCCAATCACCAATAGTCAACGATTAGACCCTAACTAGTTATCAGTAACTAAATACGCATTACTCATTACTCGGTTCTCAATACTCAATACTCAATACTCAATACTCAATACTCAATACTCACTACTCAA
>CAYHHK010000155.1:0-8555 GCA_964356415.1 uncultured Flavobacteriales bacterium | reverse complement strand
TGGCATTGCTTCCCCAAGGATCTCCTGAAAGAAAAGTACGCGTACTGAAAATGATAGAAGCCCACGATGAAGCCGGGTTCGGCAGTTGTACCAACACCGGCGCATGCGAAGCGGAATGCCCGAAGGAAATTTCGATTTCGCATATTGCGCGGTTGAACAGGGAGTTTGCTGTAGCGGGGTTGGGGTGATAATATTTTAGTACCTTTCATCTGCTGAAATTGGATTTTGAATTGTTTCTTTCATTTTTCAGGTATCAATTAATTATTTTTTGATTCTGCTTTATTATTTGAAAGAATTAATTGCAGTTTGCTGCGGTGTGAATGAGATAATAGATGCCACAGATTCACAGATTGATTTTAGTGATTGTATTAAATCTGTGAATCTGTGGCATTTTGGTTTTTATTTTTAGAAACTTCGCCACTTGCGGCGGTGTCATTCATTAGGTAACCGCATAATTTTCATTTGTCATTGCCTGCATTTTTTCCATTCACCCAACATTTTCATCCATTGCTCAATTATTCAGGAACTTCTTTCAGGAATTTGCATTTCAAATAAAAAAGTTTTATACGTTTGAGGTACTTATCCTGAAAGACATGTCAACAGTCCTCAGTTGGAGGAAATAATTTACAAGATACTAAGCAATCCCGCTTGTACCATTGGTGCAGCGGGATTTTTGTTTGCAAAAAGTCTTTCAAATTCCGCGCTTGCATGGTATATTATAGCTACATAACGCAATATATTTTCCCGCCATCCAATGCTTATTCGGGTTAGCCGCGATTAGCATGATCGCGGCTTCATCAGCAACCATCAAAAATAAGGAGGAAGCTGAAAATCCTTTTTTAAAAAGAGTAAGCGAAAATAAATACAAAACAAAAATGAAAAATTTATCAAGTAAAGCAAAATTTATACTTATATTAGTATTCTCAATTCTTTTTATGAATGCCAAAGGACAGTTTGTAAGTGCAAATACCGCTGAAAATGCCGTAGCTGGTCTTACTGTAGTTCCAAGAGGGCATGTTGGAAATGATATCCTCGATTTTAATGGTGACACCTATGCAGTAAGTGTCTGGGGTGACGCAAGTACTAGCCCGGGAATCGCATGGGAGGTAAATTATAGCGCATCTTCTTATAGCAGCTGTACGACATTCGCTCAAACAACTTTTATTTTTAATCCTGATGTATGTCTTGTTGAAGATGGTACAGATGTTTATGCTATTGTAGTTTATTGGAAGGGAAGTACCTCAAATACTTATTATTGGGAACCGTATATCTGGGCAAATAGCGGTGGATGGGGCTTTCAACGTATTAGCAGCGGTACGTTTAACTCAGCAAGTTTCGGCACTTCCTTACATATTGATGGAAATGACAATGGTGAATTTGTAATAGTATGGGATGATACCAGCCCTGAAGTATATGTTGAAACAGGAGACGTTTTATCCGGTCCTGCACTTTCAACTAACATTGTCGGGGTCTCAAATGGCGGCAATGGGTATAGCCCTGATGCCTGTATATTTCATGATGGCGGTAACAACATTGTTCATATAGCATATATTGACAATAACGGAGATTTAAATGTTGATGATCATGCGTTTTCTACCCTAGCATCTGGCAGCGCCTCATCATTAAGTACTCAGTTAAATACATCCCCTCTAATTAATGCATTTTATTTCCCCCGTATTGCCTGCCCTAACAGTACTGGCGGCGGAGGTGATTGGTTAGTAGTAGTAGAAGATAATGACGGGAGCAGCGATTTTAGTATTACCGGTTATACTTCAGGTACAACCAATACGTATAACGATGGTTCAGCGGCACCATATACTGCATTGAATTCCTTTGCAAACTATCGCCCTGTTGTAACATATAGTGATCAGGGAACAACTGCATGGGTGGGATGGATATTTGATAATTATTCAACCGGCTCAATTGGAGGAACAGTTGATGCCTTTTACCCGATTGCTATAGAGTGCGATGGTCAAGGCAATGTGTTTGGCACTGATTATTGGGTAGTTCCTTATACATTAGGTACTGCTGATGAACTTGATTTCCTATCCATTTCCGGTCGCTACGCATCAGATAAGCTTTATCTTACCTATAATAATGTTCTCACTTCCGAAATTTGGACCAAGTTCATTGATCCGATCAGTTCTGCAACAAGTTTTCGGAATGGCAATATTAATCCCTCCTCATATACTGCATTTGAGGATATCTACAATACACTTGAAAAGGACAAGAACAATCTTGACTATGATTTCAAGCTAATTGATTTGACCGGAAGACAGATATTGATTGAGAGTGGAAATGCAATGAAGATTAAAAATTTGCTAAAAGAACTCCCAACAATAATTAGGGAAGGGATTTATCTTATGCAGCTAATTTCAGATGACGGTAAGGTTTCTTTCAACCAGAAAATATCAGTCATGTAAATGAATTGTTAAACATTCGGGGGGTTACTCCCCGTATGTTTATTTTACCGTCTAAAACGATAAAGTATGAAACTCTGCATTTCATTTTTTTTACTGTCCCCGGTTTTTATTTTCTCATATTCTGTTTCTGCGCAAACCTATATTCAATATGCAGATAAAACGTTTGGTGGAAATGCTCATGATAATTTTGAGAGCATGATCTATTTTGGGAATAACCAAATATTACTCGCAGGTCATTCAAGTACCTCTATTGACGGAGATAAAATCGATCCTTTGTGCGATACTTCCGGTATGTTTTTACAGGATCTCTGGTTCCTTAAAATTGATACTGCGTTTAATATTATATTGCAAAATGATATAGGTGGCGATTATAACGATATTGAGCCACGTATATGCAAAACTTTTGACAGTAATCGGTGGGTGATTGTATGCACCTCGAGGTCTGACAGTGCCTGTGATAAAACCGAGAATAACCGGTCGGCATTCAATCAAACCGGAGATTTCTGGGCACTTATGATTGATTCATCCGGAAATAAAATTTGGGACAAGACCTTTGGAGGGAGCAGCCCGGAAGGTGCTGCCAGAATAATTCAACTAACCACAGGCGATTATATTGTAAGCGGAACTTCTACTTCAGTGGCTGATGGCGATAAAACAGTAGCTAACTATGGTGGCAGCGACTATTGGGTTATCAAGCTCGACAGCGCAGGCAATAAATTGTGGGATAAAGTTTACGGTGGAACAGGTGTCGAAAGCGCAGCTACAACAAGCAGTGTCTTTTGTGCTTTATCATGCGCGCAAGGCGATTTTATTCTTGCCGGTGAAACCAGCAGCCCTGCCGGTAACGACATAACAGATACAAGCAGGGGAGGTTATGATGTATGGATGATAAAGGCAGACAGTGCAGGGAATAGAATATGGGACAGGCGATATGGAGGTTCTGGAATTGACTATTGTGCGCATATTATATCCACGGATGACAACGGGTACATCCTTTGTGGCGGCACCAATTCTCCTCAGGATGGAGATATAAGCGACTTTTCAAGAGGTCTTTTTGATTGCTGGGTTATTAAGCTCGATTCTCTTGGCAACAAGCAATGGGACAAAAGATATGGCGGCACAAACAGCGAACATGCCTGCTGGATTGAAGCTGCTCCTGGTGGCGGATATTGGGTTGGGGCAAATACTGGTAGCGATAGCAGTTTCGAAGTGAGTGAAAATGGTTATGGCGGCAGCGATTGTTGGGTTTTCAAGATTGACAATTTCGGTAACAAGCTTTGGGACAAACGCTATGGAACTATAGGGGGGGATCAGTTCCACTCCCTTATTATACTACCAGATAGTTCAGTTTTATTAGGAGGGTATGCTGATACGGGTATTTCTCCTGTGAAAACTGATTCAGGCAAGGGTGGCCTCGATTATTGGGTGGTTCATTTTAAATATACGGATGGATACGTTTCAACAAGTGAAAACCAGGCAGCGGTTACCAACTTTACCATTTATCCAAACCCTGCAACAGATAAATTGCAGTTGGACTTTGGTCACCGTAGGCCTGCCGAAGATGCGACAACGGGTAATCCCCAAAAAAGCATCATAAGAATTATTAACCTAATAGGAGAAGAAGTATTGCAAACAAAAACAGAAGCTGCAAATACCACCATTGATATAAAGTACCTTACACCGGGAATGTACTTTGTTACTATGCAAATGGAGAATGGAATAGTAACAAAGAAATTTGTAAAGGAATAGCCAAACTGACCCATTCCCGCAAGTTCCGGGCTTCATTCTTTTTCCTATTTTCGTTTCATCATTTTAAAACCTTTTTACGATGAAAAAAAATTATTTATTTCCGTTTGCATTTTTCTTCCTTATTCTCTTTACAAAAAATTCTTTTGGCCAATGCCCGGATGGAGTGAATGCAAGCATTTCATTCTCAGGACCAGCTACCTGCCAGTGTGTTACTGCAGTGATTACAGGCGGAGTTTCACCTTATTCAATCATGTGGTCTACAGGAGAGGTTTTTGGTACAATTTGCGTGAATTATACGGATACCATTACACTGACCGTTGTTGATGCGCTGGGATGTGTTGATGACACGTCATTTCTAATGACAGGTTCATCATTTATCATCACCGTAAATTCCACCACGGCTTTTTGCCGGAATGGTACTGCAACTGTTTCAAGCAGCGGAGGCGTTCCCCCATTTCAATACAGTTGGAATACAGTTCCCGTTCAAACGGATTCTGTTGCCACAGGACTTCATGCGGGTCAGACGTATAATGTTTCTGTTACCGATGATTCAGGATGTGTGCTCATGCAGCAGGTATATGTACCCAGCGGTGGCAACCTGAACAGTGGAATTTCTTATACCCCTGATACGTGCAGTCATGGAGTGGGTGTTGCAACAGGATATGCTGTTTCCGGAGTTCCGCCTTATTCTTATTTGTGGAACACGGGGGATACAGTAGCGACATTGTCCAACCTCATTGCGGGATATTATACTTTCACCGTTACAGATGACAGCGGATGTGTAAGCTCCACCACCCAGTCACTGATCAATTTTTCTCCTGTCCAGGTTTCGCATTCTGAAGTGCAGCCGTCATGCACGAACGATTCAGGTAGCATCACGCTGAATACATCAGGAGGAACATTTCCCTACAATTATTTCTGGAATACCATTCCCCCGCAAACAACAAACATGGCAGGCAATCTTACCCTTGGACTTTACTCATGCCTTATCACAGATGCACAGGGATGCATAGCCAACGTAAGTGTGGTCTTGAACGACAATTCCAACCTCACTGCAAATGCATCTGCTTTACCTGATACATGCCATAAAGGTGTAGGCGTTGCTACGGCCTTTGCCGGCGCAGGGATTCCTCCATATACATATCAATGGAATCAACTTGCTGCCACCTCAAATCCGGTTTTATCAAATTTATTTCAAAGCCAGAATATCGTCTGGGTGAGCGATGATTCAGGATGTGTGCGAAAAGCTACGGCTTATGTAGGTTACTATTCCCCCATGAATGTGAATGCAACATCTCAAAATGCTTCCTGTATTTTCACCGCTGACGGTACTGCATCTGCAACCGTAACAGGCGGTACTCAACCTTATACGTACACATGGACGAACGGAACAAGCGCATCATCAGCTTCGGGATTTATGCCCGGACAATACAGCGTGTATGTTACCGATTCGCAGGGCTGCGCAGATTTTGCGTCTTTCAATATCGGATACGATTCCATTTCCCCATGCGCCGTTACCGTTGAAGGAACCGTCTACAATGACAGCAGCATGAATTGCATAAAGGACGCCGGAGAGACTGCCATCGGGAATGTGATGATTTCATGTATGCCTTTTGGCGGTTACAGGTGGACAGATCCCATTGGTTATTACAAGTTTCATTTACCTCCAGGAAATTACTCTGTTTCGCAGGTGGTTCCACCGTGGCACATTCAATATTGCCCTTCTGCAAATTTCTCCGATACACTCCCTGTGGCAGGAATGGATTCCACCAATGATTTTGCCGATTTGGGTAATGCCGTTGACCTTGATATCAATTGTTTCGGCATCAATGTACCTGTGCCCGGATTCGACTATCACCAGTCGGTTTACTACCGCAACCAGGGAACCAAGGAAGTGAGTAATGTTTTTGTTACAGTGCAGCATGATCAGCGACTTGTGTTTCAGAATTCGCAACCTGCTGCTTCCAATTACAACGCATCAACAAATACCATTACCATTCCTGTCGGAAACCTGTATGCTTATGGTACCTACCAAACATGGCAAGGGCAGGTCATTGTCCATTACCATGTTCCTGACACGCTTTCGATCGGAAGCGTACTTTCATTTACGGATACCATTTTCCCTGTTGTGGGAGATACGCTCCCTTTAAACAACCAGGAATATTGCTTTGCAACAGTAGTTGGTTCGTATGACCCGAACTCCATAGAAGTGACCCCGCACGGGGATGGTTTCAACGGCTACATCAGCCGCGACGATTCTGTGCTTACCTATGTTGTCCGTTTTCAGAATACGGGAAACTGGCCGGCAACCAATATCGTGGTTGAGGTTCAGATTGACAATGACCTTGATCTTTCAACTTTTGAAATGCTCGGTCAGAGCTTTACATGTACAAAGGAAATTTCTCCTTCAGGACTGGCGAAGTTTACATTCTATGGAATTAATTTGCCCGACAGCAACTTCAATGAAGCACTGAGTCATGGCTATTTTGCCTTCAGCGTAAAACAAAAGCCGAACCTTGCCGAACAAACGCAGATCGTTGCAAGTGCAAATATTTATTTTGATTACAACTATCCTGTTGCAACAAATGATGCGCTCAATACCATCACCGGAATTAAAGATGCCGTACTTCCCCTGGCAATGATTTCTGTTTCTCCGAACCCGTCGCATGATTTTTTCAATTTGAATATTCAACTGAAAAAACCATCAGGAGTAAGTATTGAACTTTATAACGCTATAGGAAAGCTCCTCTTAAGTGTTAAGAAAGGTAAACTTCCGCAAGGCATTTCTGTTCACAGCATTGGCACATCAGCCCTTGCCGCAGGAGTTTATTTTGTGAAAGTGATTACTGGGGAAGGCATGATTACAACCAGGGTGGTACGGTATTGATATTTATTCTCCACGGTCTTATTGATGTGTATAAAATGCTTATTTTTGGTGCATCAATATTTTGCATATGAGAACCAACATTCACATTGATGATGATCTTCTGAAAGAAGCGCAGAAACTCACAAAGATTAAGACTAAAAAGGAAATTGTCGACTATGCCCTTACCGAATTGGTGAAGATGCTGAGGCGGCAAGACCTTGCTTCCCTCAGGGGAAAAATAAAGTGGGAAGGGAATCTTTCCAGGATGCGCACTGATTGATGGCTGCTGTTCTTTTTGACACAAGTGTTTGGATTGATTTTCTGAATGGAAAGAAAACAAGGGAGACTGATTACCTTTCATCATTCTTTTCCAAAAATTCACCCATCTGCTTATGCCCCCCAGTTTACAGGGAAGTTTTACAGGGAATAAGAGACAACAATGATTTTCTTCGCGTGAAAACCGATTTTGATCAATTGGAACATCTTTACATTCATCCTTATGATGCTTCACTTGGCGCAGCAAATCTTTACCGGTTTCTCCGGAGAAAGGGAATCACCATCAGTAAATCCGTAGATTGCCTTATTTCGTACTACGCTATTCATTATAAAATTCCAATCGTTCATAATGATCGCGATTTTAATCTCATCTCAAAACATTCCGAACTGAAAGTGATTAAGCCATAATTAATTTATGCAACCTGCTATCCTATTTTCTTTCTGTTTCATTCTCATTTCCTGTCAGTCTACTAAAACAAAACCAGATTCCATGCAACACCAGTCAAACGACCCCCATTCATTTGCACAACCCAATGAAGCGATTGTAAAGCACCTCGACCTGAACCTAACAGTAGATTTTGAAAAAAAAATGCTTTCAGGTTCAGCAACGCTTGATATCGAATTTAAGAATAATTCAACCCATGTTATTCTTGATACGCGTGACCTTACGATTGAAAAGGTAGTGCTGGATAATGGCAGCGAAACAAAATTTATACTCGGGGAGGAAGTGAAATATTTAGGACGTTCATTGACGATTACCACAGAACCGGGTACGAAACGTATTACTGTTTTTTATTCCACTTCTCCCGGGGCCGGTGCATTACAATGGCTTTCACCTCCACAAACAGCAGGAAAAAAATCTCCTTTTCTTTTTACCCAGTCCCAGGCGATCCTTGCGCGGACCTGGGTTCCTATTCAGGACAGTCCGGGCATCAGGTTCACTTATTATGCAACCATCAAAGTTCCAAAGGAGCTCATGGCTTTAATGAGTGCAGAAAACCCTCAACAAAAAAGTGAAGACGGCATCTATCATTTTAAGATGCCGCAGCCGATACCTGCATATTTGCTTGCGCTTGCAGTGGGAGATTTGGTTTTCAAATCATTTGATAAGCGCACCGGTGTGTATGCCGAGCCGGTAACCATTGATAAGGCAGTGTATGAATTTGTGGATCTTCCCAAAATGGTAGATGCTGCAGAAAAATTATACGGACCTTATGCATGGGGACAATATGATCTCATCA
>CAYHHK010000154.1:0-8607 GCA_964356415.1 uncultured Flavobacteriales bacterium | reverse complement strand
GTGAAGGTGGCAATGTATTCAATGGCGTTACACAAATCTGCGATTCTGTTGCAGCAACAACTGCTAACAGGGTGTTCAAACTTGCCAATACTACGGCTGATGACTTCAACGGAAACGTGACTTTCAAACAGTACGGAACCGGCAGCAGTGCATCCACAATGAAGATGTATCCTGCTTACACAGCCAACAGCACTTTTGCCGGGAATGTGACGGTTGAATCCAATACAGTTCCGATTGAGTTTGGTGCCAATGGAGGGAAGGTAATACTGGATGGAACAGGCAGCCAAAGCATTAGCAAGAGCGGGAGTTACAACCCGGCAATAAAAAAACTGGAAGTGAATAAAAGTTTAAGCACCTGCACACTCAACTTCCCACTAACAATCAGTGATTCACTTATTTTCAAAAAAGGATTCATCGCTTCCGACACAACTAATTTGCTGTTGATTCCTGATAACGGCATTGTAACAGGAGCCAGTGATACAAGCTTTGTAACAGGGTATGTAAAGAAAACAGGTAACGATGCATTCACTTTTCCACTTGGTGTTTTTTATGGTGAAGCAAATCACATACCTTCAGAATATCATCCGCTCAGTATAAGTGCACCGACAAATGCAACTGATGCATTCACTGCAAAATATTTTTGGGCCAACCACAACAAAGGAACAAGTGCAGACAGCACAATAGAAAATGAAAGTACATGTGAGTATTGGAAGCTTGAACGCAGCGCCGGCTCAAGCAATGTAACCGTAAAACTGGGATGGAATACCCTAAGTTGCAATGTTTACGGTTTGGATAGCATGCACGTTGCCGTTTGGGACACATCAACATCAAAATGGAAGGACAAAGGCAATGGCGGCACCGCCGGAAATTTAACCTCCGGCACTGTTGTTTCTTCCTCAGCAATCAGTACCTTTGGGATTATGACACTGGCGGATAAATTTTGTACAACGCTGAATCATTTTGTGACATCCACGGACGTAAAATGTAAAGGGGGAACAAACGGATATTCAATTGAGACAGTATCAGGAGCCACTCCCCCTTACAATTATTTATGGTCTGAAAACAAAGGAACAACCAATTCGGCTATCAATCTAACAGCAGGAATTTATTCAATATTTGTAAATGATTCACGTGGATGTACTCGTACTGATACAGCAGTTATTTCAGAACCTGATACATTGGAAATTTCGATATCTTCTACTACCAAATCTTCGTGCGGAGATTCTACAGGGACTGCAGTCGTTACCCACAGTGGCGGTGTCGGTACATTGAAATACGTCTGGTCACCATATGGCGGGGTTGATTCAACAGCGGAAAGCTTAACTTCCGGACCTTATTTTGTTTTGCTTACCGATTCTTTCGGATGTATTGCCGGAATGGAAGTATATATTTCAGATACTGCAGGACCTTCCGTTAGTGTTGACAGTAGTTTCAATGTAACGTGTGCAGGATTATCGGATGGACGAGCCTATATTTCTGTTGCTTCAGGTGTTTCTCCGTTTACTTATTCTTGGATCCCATCATCTGACACTACCAGTTACTCTTATACCCTAGACGCTGGAACAAGTTATCTTGAGGTAACGGATTCGAACGGCTGCAGGACATTTGAATCAATCAACATAACCGAACCGGATCCGATTACTCTCTCTGTTTATTCAACGAAATCAACGTGCGGACAGGCAACCGGAACTGCAACAGTATATGCCAGTGGTGGAAGCGGTTCCTTTGCCTACTATTGGTCACCTTCTGGTGGAAGGAATTCATTTGAAACTAATATTACTGCCGGATATGATACCATAACAGTGGTAGATTCATTGGGTTGCATTAGTATTTCTTCTGTTTATATAGAAGATACCTTGGCGCCAATAATAAGTTCATTTATTATTGCAAATAATGTTTGTACAGATTCAAGCCTGGGATCGGCACGTGTATTGGTTTCTGGCGGTACACCACCATATGAATACCTTTGGTTACCTGACAGTTCTACCAATGACACAGTTACCAATCTGAAGACAGGCTTCTACAATATTTTTGTAACCGATTCAAATGGTTGCAAAGTTACCTCAAGTCTTGTCATCGAAGAACCACCTCCACTGATAATAAGTATGTTTGGAACCAATGCAAGCGGTGATACAATTAATGATGGGGTGGCCGGAGTTTATGTAACAGGAGGAACACCACCCTACAGCTATATTTGGTTGCCCGATAGTGAAACAACTGCGACAATAGCCGGAAAGGGAGATGGAAGTTATACCGTTTTTGTGACGGATAACAATGGCTGTTCACGTAGTGGAATTTTTTATCTTTCAGGTGGCGGTTGTTCATTAAATTTCATTTGCGATTCTCTGTCTGATACAATCTGTATGCCCATGCAATATCCCAATCCGCCGAATTCCTTTTCTGTTGTTGATATCGTGGATGATTTTTTTGCAGATCCAACAGGTAATTCAAGTTCAGAGTGCGCATTTGAGGCTGCTGTAAATTATTTTATGAATAACCTGGTTGGAGGTGTTCCAGGGAATGGTATCTTGAACATTCCACACGGAACTTATATTGTCGGTTATCAATATCATCCTTCAGATAATTCAAATTACCTCATCGGCCATGATGTACTTTGCTTTCAGGGATGCCAGAATATTACAATTGAGGGAAAGGTTGTCGGAACACCACCGAAAATAAAATTTTATGATTGCATCAAATACGGAACATTTGATCCCGTAACCGGAAAAAGATTTTTACATAGTCCTGGTTGCTATAATTCCAACGATCCTGATTGTCCGGATTCAAGTGTTCCGGATCCTGCATGTATATGCAACCCGATAGGCAGGACCTGGGTTCAGCCGGAAGCAGGTTATTCTGCCTGGCCGGGTAATATTTTTCTTTTTGATAACTCAACTTCAATTACGCTAAGAAACTTAGAACTTGATGGAAATACTGATAATGCAAGTATCGGAGGATACTTTGCTATTGACCTTGCAGGTATTAATTTAGCTTATGACGGTATTTTATTCAATTCATGTGCTGATATTACCATTGACAATCTAAATGTTCATCACTTTGGAAGGGACGGCATTGTTATAAATGACAGGGTAGGTTTGGGAGGCAATGGCTTACCTCCAATTGGGATTCCAATGAACCTAACAATAACAAATTCAAAGTTTAATTGGAATGGAAGAAACGGCATGTCGTGGGTTGGCGGAAACGGTGTCAATGTTTTGAGAAGTGAATTTAATTATAATGGCCAGGCAAGAATATCTACAAATCCTAGGGACGGATTAGATATTGAATGGGAAAACTGCAATAGCAGGGTGGAGCATGGCTTTTTTAAGGATTGTAATTTTATGTTTAATGTCAGGTGTGGCATTGAATCAAGTGCCCAGAATAATCGACTGGAAGCATGGAGCAATGATTTCATGTTTGAGGGATGCAAATTTGTAGGCTCAGAAACCGCGATTTGCGCCAGGCCAAATGCAAGGGGAATGGTATTTAAGAAATCCCAATTTTTTGGAATTGTAAATGGATTCTACGATGCATGGCGATGTTCGATATGTGTAATAAATCCTTTTCGTAATAAATTTATTAATTCAAGTTTTAGTGAAGAATACAATAATCAGTATAGTATCAATTCAAATACTTTTGATGAATGCCTGAGCGGATGCGGCTTCGGACATGATTATATGATTAATATGTATTTGGCAAGGTGTGCTGAATTTGCCGACTGCAAATTCACCACAAATTATACCATGCAGGTGGGATCATTTGTTGCAGATTGGAACAATGACTATTGGAATTTTGCACAGTATACTTATTGTATTTTTAGTAATAACGGATTAAACGCTACAATAACTGACGCCAATAATCCGGTGCCACCGTGTAATGTGTGTGCGCTGGACTGGCTTTATATGAGGGGAGCTTTTTTTAATCCTCCTCAGAGCATTTCATTTCACGCGCCAAACGCAATTGTAAATAATTTGTGGTGCGGAAATACATTTTATTATCACTCTGAAAATGTGGCCAATGCCATTGGTTATTTCCCGCTAATTCAAAGTTTCGCAGATCTTACACCTGTAAATTGTTTACCAAAGTTTTATCAAACATATCCTAACAGAGTTACTGATTTATATTCCGGCCCATGCAACCCTCCGGATTGTTATTCTTTAGAAGACGAGTTTTGCCCTGCTATGTGTTACCCGCCATGTAATCAGCGAACGATAAATTTAAATGCTGAGGAACCTAAGCATCAAATCGCTGTTTTCCCTAATCCATCTCAGAGTGCTATTTACATTTCAAATGTTCAGAAGGGACAAGAAATTTTGATTTATAATACACTTGGAAATTGCCTGTTTAAAACAACCTCAGAAGAAAGTCCATTTCCTGTTGACATTACCCTCTTACCGGAAGGTGTATATATTGTCAGAGTGGATGGCATAGTTGCAGTTAGATTTATTAAAACAAAATAGCGAGACATTAATAGTAGTAATAAAAAAGTCAAATGAAACACATACTAATAATCCTTTTTATTTACTTGAGTCATGTAACAGCCTTCTCTCAAGCCCCTAACATTCAATGGCAGAAATGTTTTGGTGGAAGTGATGAGGAAAAGGCTTATTCAATGGCAAAATCAATTGATGGAGGGTATGTAATCGCAGGATGGGCTTATTCGAATGATGGGGACGTCACAAGCATCAACGGCGGCAATGATATGTGGATAATTAAAATTGACAGCACCGGAACCTTGCTTTGGCAAAAATGTTATGGCGCATATTTGGGATGGGAAGTAGCCAAATCCATAAAACAAACTCCTGATTCGGGCTATATCATTGCTGGTACGGCGGATAGGAATGGTGGTGATGTAAGTGGATTGCATGGGTTCAGCAATACTGATTTTTGGATAGTCAAAATCAACAAAACGGGAGACCTTCAATGGCAAAAATGCCTGGGAGGCACTGGTGATGATGGGCCTTTTGATATTCAATTAACCAGCGATGGCGGCTACATTGTGGTCGGTGAAACAGGATCAGGCGATGGAGATATAACAGCATATTATGGAGGATATGATGCATGGGTAGCCAAGATCGATAGTGCTGGAAATTTGCAATGGCAAAAAAACCTTGGGGGCTTTCTTGATGATGGCTTTCAAGCATCCGTTCAGCAAACTAATGACGGCGGATTTATCATTGCAATTGGAAGTAATTCATTCGATGGAATTCTATCTTGTAACCATGGCATGCCATCATCAGATTGTTTTATAGCTAAACTAGATGACCAGGGAAATTATCTATGGGGAAATTGTTTGGGAGGCTCCAACGGCGATAGTCCGGCAAAAATTCTTTTATTAAATGACGGTAGTTTTATTATCGGTGCGGGAACAACTTCTAATGATGGTGATGTTACAGGTTTAAACGGCCCCTCAGACTTCTGGTTAGTGAAGACCGATAGTCTGGCATCTTTGCAATGGCAAAAATGCTTCGGTGGATCAAGTTATGAAGCTCTGCATTCTATCAAAAAGACTTCTGATGGAGGTTATATTCTAACAGGATCTTCGGAATCAAGTGACAGTCCGGCTTTTTGCAATAATTCAACCTGGTATCATGATTTTTGGGTGGTGAAGGTTGATAGCGTGGGAACATATCAATGGAGCAAATGCATGGGTGGCTACTATGATGATACGGCAAATGAGATTGAGGAGACCAATGATGGAGGATTTTTGGTTTCGGGTTATTCTGCATCTAATGACGGTGATGTCTCCGGTAATCATACGAGCGGTAATTGTGGCAATGACCCTTGCGAAGATTATTGGGTAGTAAAACTTGCGCCGCTTGGTACTTCAGTAATGGAATCAGACCCATTCTCAGATTTTTCTTTGCATTTTAACAACGAAAGTTAGACTTTATTTTTGAGTACATTTTCAAATAAGAATACAAAAGTTGAAATGCAAATTTTTGATGTGACAGGCCGAATTCTTTTGCAAGATAGTTTTACGCTTACCAATGGCTTTAACAAGCACCAGTTTTTCACCGGAGATTTAGTTGGAGGAATTTATTTTGTAAGGCTTCAAACAAATGGCGGAGGTGTTGCCAAGAAGCTGGTTGTTCAATAAGTGTTTTGGGTTTATGAAGATTGAAAGCTGCAGAACAGGTGTGGTAATATTTTGCAATTTGGTTGTCCTATCAGGTCCGATAGATCGGACTCACAGCGCACAAGGTTTCGCGAGACCTGACAGCAGAACATCAAGTTCATCCATTAACCTCGCACGCAGTATCACCTATGGGTTGGGTGTACTGCGGACTTCGCTACAGTATTTTTTTGCAAAGACGGGTATTTACAAGGCAGGAATTTTTCGTTAAAATTCTTTCCTTTTCTGTTCAAAACTTTTTCCTGTTCTCTCAATTCAATAAACCCTGCTCTCGTTCTTCGTATTCGCAATTAACCGGTACAGCTTTTAACGGATAACGGTTAACGAGTAACCAATAACGATCATAATGAACAGTTTCGAAGTAACAGGAGGCGTTGAACTCAAAGGATCAATTACCCCGCAGGGCGCGAAGAATGAAGCGTTGCAGATTATATGTGCCGTGCTTCTCACCGAAGAAAAAATTACCATCAGCAATATTCCTGATATCCGCGATGTAAACAAGCTCATTGAACTGCTTGCCAACATGGGCGTGAATGTCACAAAGAAGACCCATGGCGAATATGAGTTCGAGGCGAAAAACGTCAACATGGATTTTCTCAATTCAGTTGATTTTAAAAAACAGGCGGGCGCACTTCGCGGAAGCATCATGATTGTCGGGCCGCTGCTTGCCCGCTATGGCAAAGCACGCATACCAAGGCCGGGTGGAGATAAAATCGGAAGGCGTAGACTGGATACGCACTTCATTGGTTTCCAGGCCCTCGGCGCAAATTTTGATTTCGACAGCAACGATAATTTTTATGAAGTGGATGCCAAGCAACTCAAAGGTTGCTACATGCTCCTTGATGAAGCTTCGGTAACCGGTACTGCAAATATTGTAATGGCTGCCGTTCTCGCAGAAGGAAAAACAACCATCTACAATGCTGCCTGTGAGCCATACTTGCAGCAACTCTGCAACATGCTCAACCGCATGGGCGCAAACATCAGCGGCATCGGATCAAACCTTCTAATAATTGAAGGTGTGAAAAAACTGAAGGGTACAACGCACCGGATGTTGCCCGATATGATTGAGATCGGCAGTTTCATCGGTTTGGCGGCAATGACGAAATCAGAACTTACTATTAAGAATGTTGGTTACCAGCACCTGGGTGTGATTCCTAAAACATTCGGTCACCTCGGTATTAAATTGGAATTACGAGGGGATGATATTTTTATACCTAAGCAAGAGCAGTACGAAATCGAAACTTTTATTGATGGTTCTATATTGACAATTGCCGATGCAATATGGCCGGGTTTAACCCCTGACTTACTCAGCGTTTTGCTTGTAACCGCTACACAAGCCAGCGGAACCGTACTCATTCACCAGAAAATGTTCGAGAGCCGCTTATTCTTCGTTGATAAACTCATAGACATGGGTGCGCAAATTATTTTATGTGATCCGCACAGGGCAACAGTGATCGGAATTAACAGGAAGTATGCATTGCGCGGAATTCAAATGTCATCGCCCGATATACGTGCCGGGGTAGCGCTTTTGATCGCAGCCATGTCTGCAAAAGGGAAAAGCATCATCAACAACATCGAACAAATAGATCGCGGGTATGAACGCATTGATGAGCGACTGAATGCGCTGGGAGCACAGATAAAGAGGGTCGAATAACGATTTTCCCTCCATATTCGTTAAAAATACGTTATTCAACAGACTGATCTGAAGCTATTTCAAATCAGAAATGTATATTTGCAGTCGGCAGGATAATTGCCAAGCAAGACAAAAAATTCAAAAAACCTATTATGAAAAAAATGCTCTTACTGGTTGCAATTGCAATCGTTGCAACTACCGGTTCATTCGCACAAACACCTAAACCTGTTGAAGGATTGGAAATCGGTAACCTGGCACCTGAACTAAAATTTAAAAGCCCCGATGGAAAAGAAATTGCCCTTTCATCCCTGCGCGGGAAAATCGTTTTAATCGATTTTTGGGCTTCCTGGTGCATGCCTTGCCGCATGGAAAACCCAAATGTGGTTACTGCTTACAACAAATACGGTAACCTCAAATATAAAAATGGCGCAAAGGGCTTTGATATTTATAGCGTTTCTCTTGACCGCGACCAGACAAACTGGGTAAAGGCAATTGAACAGGACAAACTGGTCTGGAAAAGCCATGTAAGTGATTTGAAATTCTGGCAAAGCGAAGCTGCAAAAGCATACCAGGTTCAGGCAATTCCTACGAACTGGCTGATCAATGAAAAGGGAATAATCGTTGCCAAATCGCTAAGGGGTCCTGCATTGGATGCCGAGTTGGATAAACTTTTAGCGAACTAAAGGCCAAAATATTTCAAATAGAAAGCAGAAGGGTAATTTTCCTTCTGCTTTCTATTTTTACCAAGAGATACTAATATTCGAATTTGCTCATCACATTGGTACATTCGTCTCGCATTAGGCGAGATTTGTATTTAGTAATCTGACAAATTGACGAA
>CAYHHK010000153.1:0-8631 GCA_964356415.1 uncultured Flavobacteriales bacterium | reverse complement strand
TTCGGGTTGCGGATGATTCAAATCTTGATCGACGGGAATCTGAAAGGCGCAATTAATGGCAAACTTTTTGAAATATAAATCCAGTCCTGCATGTGCAAAAAGAATACTTCCACCGCTGTTTAGAAGTTCGTATCCATTTGCTAAATCCGGTGCGGCCTGTTCGTAATATGCACCGGCACTTGGAAATACTGTTACGCTCTTCAGTGTTGACTGATAATAAACCACCAGGTTCCCATTGAAACGGTTGCCGTAACTGAACGATTGGCTGTTAGCCGCTGTAAGAAGGTACGTGAGATTTGTATTCATCCCAATCTTACCGAGCTTACTGAGATACACAATGCTTCCAATGATGTCCCAACTCCCTGAACCGGGAAGATGTACACGCTCATCATCAGCAACACCTTCTGCAATTTTCCAGTTGCCAAACGGAAATTTGATTCCTCCGCCGGCCATAAGGCGGTGACTGTAATTGTTTCCGGCAGTATCCATGGAAACTCTGTTGAATACCTGGTAATGTGCTATCAGCATTGGATCACCAATACCCTGATAGGTATTCGTTGTAGAAGTGTTATTGTCGTTTCCATGGTGGTGTATATAGCCAACGGTGTTACCCTCGCTGTTATATATATATGGAAAGGAGAGAAGCAGTTGAAGCTTTTGCAACGGGTAATATTGTGCATGCAGTTCAGCAACGGTCCGCAATTCCCAAAAATCATTTTTGGAGTAATTTAGTTTTTGCAGTTGCCATTCTTCCATGTGCGATCCTGTGTATGACATAGAATGATAGCGCAAACCGATGCTGTTCTTTTTGTAGTGCGGATTTAATCCGAGGTAACAATTACAAAAGTCGCATGCAAGTGCTTTTTCCGTACCAAGGTACAGGAGAATGCAGGAAAATATAAGTATTAATCTCATGGGGTCATTCTTGAATGGAAACCTGATGTAGTAAATTTACTCCTGAAATAGTCTTATGGATTTGCGAGAAGCAGACAACAGTCAGAATCGATCTGTAAAACGGTGATGGGTCCTGAATTAATTTCTCTATGCGCTGCCAATCCTTCAGAAAGTTTGTCCGGGAGGCAATTAATAATTATGCCGGGCACAATTATTAATCAAAAAAAACAAAGTGGAGAATAATCAGCAGGAAGGCGGGTGAAAAACTGAATTTGCGAAATCAACAGTTTCCTGCTTCGCAAACGAAAAATATCGATTGGTGATTTCTGAAAGGGAAAAAATATTCAGATTTGTTGTTTCGTAAAAATACAAAAGTTCAGTTTTGTCTGTTACACTTCCCAGAGGCGTATTTTGCTCCTTTTTTTCTTGGTTATCAAGTTGTTTTTTTAGCTGACAATGCCCATTGCAATGCATCATTGGCTTGTTTTTATTTTCACACTTCTGTGAAATTTCCTTCTGATGAATATTGAAATTGACTGCAATAACAGTCCGGCTGATCGATTGAGCCAGTATTAAAAAAGAAATAATAATTGCAAAAATGATTTTAGTCACTCTGGCAGCAAATATAAACTTTTTTATAACTAAATCGCATGACGCCCGTCAATTTATGTCATGACCATTGTCAGGGCTTCTTCTTAAACCTGCAGCTTAGCAGTGTTATGTCATCAGTAAAATTTTTCGATTGTTTGTATGTGGTAAGCGTAGAAATGAGTTTCGTATGCAGTGTTTCAATCCTGTTTAGCGTGATATTCTCAATTAAAAATGCTTTCAGTTTTTCGACTCCAAACTCTTCGCCTTCATCATTTTCAGTATCCGTAACACCATCCGTATAACAAAGCATCAATGCATTGTCAGGTATGTATAATTTGCCGGCATTGATAAATGGCAGCTCTTCAAACATTCCAAGCCCTGTGGTTCCATCATTCAGCATGTACACAACTTTGTCATGAATAAGAAATGGTGGATTGTGGCCTGCATTCACATAGTGTAATTCTTTGGTTAGGTAGTTATACCGGGCAATAAAAAAAGTGATAAACTTTTCTCCCTTCGCACTTTGAAATACTTTTGTATTGAGGATTTTTGCGAGTTCGGTAAGTGAAGTATTTTCATTCAGGTGCGCATGAACGTTGGCCTGGAAATTACTCATCAACAACGCAGCCGGAATTCCTTTTCCGCTCACATCTGCCATACTGAAAACAAATTCATTTTCATTCAACGGAATGTAATCGTAATAGTCACCGCCAACTTCCTGGTGTGGAAGATATGAAGCATGAAATTCGATTCGCTCATTGTCAGGAAGTGAAACAGGAAAAAGCATGTTCTGCATTTGTGCAGCCAGTTCAAGTTCCCTTCTCATTGCAGCCTGCCGGATGCGTTCATTGGCAGTATGGTTGTTTTCGATCGCAACAACTACAAGGTTAGTAATCGTCTGGATAAAAGTAATGAGTTCATTCTTGCGGATGATCGGACTTTGCTGAATCCCGCCCACCAGCGCATAAGCAAGCAGGTGGTCTTTATGGTAAACCGGAACAATCGTTTCAAAATTATTGATCCACAACTCTTTTTCTGTTTCAAGGTTGTGCAACTGGTTTAATTCCGAAATTATTTTTTCGAGATCAATAGTCTGAAAACTGATGTCTGTTCCATAAAGCAAGAAGCATTTCCATTTCTGCTCGTAAATAAGAAGCGCCAGTTTTTCGACTTTCAATTGCGCCTGCACCACATGCTCGTAAACATCGAGCAACTGCTTCGTTGAAAAATTATAGTTGATCGCTTTGGTAATTTGCAACAACCAGTGCAATTGCAACTTCTTAGCCTGCAAATCAGATGCAAGCTGTTCCGTTGTTTCGGGAATACCGGTAATATGTTTCGGTGTTGTTGACAAAATCTGTTTGCGTTTTTACGGTCTACAGTTTATTTTTAGAATATACTTCTCGCTTCTTGTAGATAGCCATTTCATCTTCAAATCTTCAAATTTTCAAATCAGCACATCTCTTTATCAACACATCTTCACATCAGCACATCTTCAAATCCTCAAATTGCTTTCAACTTCTCAAATATCTCCGGCAGTTGTTTCACCATCGCCAGTTCCTTCATCTTCTGTCTTGCATCCTGCGTTGGACTTCCGAAATATGTCTTCCCGCCTTCAAGCGTTTTTCCCACACCTGATTGGCCAAGCACCACAGCCCCTTTGCCTATCGTAAGGTCTTTTTGAACACCAACCTGACCCCATAGAATCACATCATCTTCAATCGTTACAACACCGGCAATTCCTACCTGAGCTGCAAAGAGGCAATTTTTTCCAATCACTGTATCGTGGCCGACATGGATGTGGTTATCCAGTTTTGTACCACTGCCGATGATAGTATCTGAGGAAACGCCTTTGTCGATCGTACAGCAGGCGCCGAGTTCAACATTGTCGTGAATTATTACGCGACCGCACGAAAGCATTTTGTCGTAATGATCAGGTCTGCGTTTAAAATAGAAAGCATCGGCACCGATTACGGTGTTGGAATGTATCACGCAATTATTCCCGATCTCAGAATGATCGTAAATGCTGACATTGGCATGAATCACACAATTGCTGCCAATCTTCACATTGTTGCCAATGAATGCGCCGGGCTGTATTACAGTTCCGGTTCCTATTACAGCTGAATCGCTGATTCTTTTTTCAGAAGGCTGAAACGGGCGAAATTGCTTCACGATACCAACATAAACGCTGAATGGATCGGAATGGAAAAGTAATGCTTTCCCTTCCGGAACAGGGACTTCTTTATTGATAATGATGAATGTAGCAGCGGAATTCAGGGCTTTGTCATAATATTTTGGATGGTCAACAAAAGTGATGTCACCTTCTTCCACCTTATGAATTTCATTGATGCCAAGAACCAGTTTCTGTTCATCTCCCATGATACGTGATGAAGTCAGTTTGGCCAGATCGGAAAGCCGTTGCGGAGCTGAAAATTTCATTGCGCCCAAAAGTAAAAAGAAAGTAGAATAGAAATCAGGTATGAAGTATAAAGTAATAAGCAACTGCCGGTTGGTTTTATCATAATACTTCATACTTTGTACTACATTCTTACCTTCGCGCCAATGAAGATTGCCGTCATCACCCGGATGTTGAGGAAAGATAAACTGGAAGGATTTGGTGTGTTCACCAATGAGATCCTTTCACGCCTCGTGAAGAACCATCCTGAACATGAGTTTTTGTTTCTCTTCGACAGAAAATTTGATGCACAGTTCATTTATTCTAAAAATGTAAAGGCGTTTGTCCTTTTGCCTCCGGCAAGTCATCCACGCCTTTTGGTGTTTTGGTATCAGTACAGGCTAAAATGGTTTTTGAAAAAACACAAGCCGGATTTGCTAATTTCTCCCGATGGAGGTATACCGTTTGATACCAATACACCATGTCTTTCCGTCATTCACGACCTCAACTTTGAGCATTTTCCGGATGATCTGCCTGCAGGGGTGCGGAATTATTATCAGTATTACTACAGAAGAATAGCGCAAATAGCAAAACGCCTCATTTCTGTTTCTGAATTTTCCAAAGCAGATCTTCAAAAAACTTATGGGGTTGCAACAGAAAAAATTGATGTGGTTTACAACGGAGTGGGAGCCCGGTTTAAACCACTTTCTAAGGATGAAATTATTGAAACGAGGGCGAAGTTTTCTGGTTCATTGCCTTACTTTTTATTTGTCGGCAGCATTCACCAGCGGAAAAACCTTCCGAATATGATGAATGCCTTTACCCAATTTCGGAGCTCAACGGGTACAGAAATGAAATTCATTATTGCAGGTGCAAAACGCTGGTGGAATGAGGAGATGCAAAATGCCTATGAGAATTCGAAATTTAAAAACGATATAATTTTTATTGGCCGTGTAAATGACGATGAATTACCGAAAATCACCGGAGCTGCTTTTGCGCTTTTATTTGCTTCAAGGTTTGAAGGGTTTGGAATTCCGATCGTTGAAGCGATGAAGTGTGGGGTTCCGGTAATTACCTCAAAAAGCTCCAGCATGCCTGAAGTCGCCGGGGATGCTGGCATACTTGTTAATCCTGATTCTGTTGATGAGATCTGTGATGCAATGAAATTGATTGCAGCTGATGAATCAATGAGGGCAGACTTATCTCAAAGGGGAATGGAGCGTGCAAAGGCATTTTCATGGGACCGCTCAGCTGAATTATTTTGGAAGAGTATTGAAAAAACTGTTTCTCATTAAATTTTTTATTCCGAATTATGCACCCGTAAAAATAAACTATGGCAACTCTAAAACCCTTCCGTGGTATCCGTCCGAAAAAGGAACTTGTAAAAAGCATTGCATCCCGGCCTTATGATGTGCTCAATGAAAAAGAAGCACGCATTGAAGCAGGGGACAACCTTAATTCATTTTATCATGTCATCAAGCCTGAGATGGATTTCCCTGATGACTTTGATCACTATGCACCTGAAGTATATAAGAAGGGTAAAGAAAATTTCGACCGGATGCTGAAAGAAGGTATTTTCTTTCAGGATGAAAAGGATTGTTATTATATTTACCAGCAGACGATGCAGGGCAGGAAACAAAATGGGATCGTTGGATGCGCATCTGTAGATAATTATGTGAATAATGTTATCCGCAAACATGAGCTTACAAGGCCTGATAAGGAAGAAGACAGGAAAAATCATATCCGTTACAGCAACTTGAATTATGAACCGGTGTTTTTTGCATACCGGTCTGTTGCCGAACTTGACAACCTGATTTTTGAATTGATCAAAGCAACCCCTGAGTATGATTTTGTTTCTGATGATGGCATCGGCCATACTTTTTGGGTTGTAAAAGATGATGCAACGATCAGCAGGATCACTTCATTATTCTCCAAAATTCCATTCACATACGTTGCAGACGGGCATCACAGAACTGCTGCAGCAGCTTTGGTGGGTAAGGAAAAGCGCGATGCCAATCCCGGCCATACAGGCAAGGAGGAGTTCAATTATTTTCTTGCCGTTCATTTTCCTGATACGCAGCTTGCCATACTCGATTACAACAGGGTGGTGAAAGACCTTAACGGACTTTCTTCCTCAGATTTCATTTCTAAAATTTCTGAATATTTTTCTGTTACACCGAAGGATGCGCTTTACAAACCTGTTAAGTTGCATGAATTCAGTATGTATCTCGATGGGAAATGGTATGCATTAACTGCAAACCCCGGCACTTTCAATGACAATGATCCGATCGCAGTACTTGATGTAACCATCCTTTCAGAAAAAATCCTTTCTCCGATTCTCAACATCAAAGATTTACGCACAGACAAGCGCATCGATTTCGTTGGTGGCATGAGGGGGCTTGAAGAGCTTGAAAAAAGAGTCAACAGTGGTGAGATGAAAGTTGCTTTTGCGCTTTATCCTGTATCTATGAAACAATTGATGGACATTGCGGACAACGACCTCATCATGCCACCGAAGGTTACCTGGTTTGAGCCGAAGCTGAGAAGCGGTCTTGTACTTCATTCACTTTCTTAAGGTCGATCTGTAACTCCGGCGAATAACGAATCTCGCCTAAGGCGAGACGAATATACGAATACGGATATAGGCTCGGCTCAGTTCATCTTGATAAATTCGTAGGGTTAAAAATCAATAATATCATTCACGCGAGTGGCGACTTTGCCTTTTCATTTTCCGCAGTAGAGGTACTGTATCAATGCTGATTATAGTTTCAGTGCGATTTTTTCTTTCAGTGATCTTATTTCTGATCCCTGAGCGAAAATGTTTTTCACGTGCTCATTGGAGTTTTATGATGGCAATAGAATTACAATTTCATTTTTGGATATTTTAAAATTACTTTGCACCATGCAATTTGACAAATCAAACCTGGATCATATTCTGGCTGAGTTGAAAGAATACAATGCAACTCTCGTAGCTGTTTCAAAAACAAAACCTGTTGATGCTATTCAAGCGGTTTATAATACCGGCCACCGTATTTTCGGGGAGAATTACGTTCAGGAGCTTGTGGAAAAGGAATCATTGCTTCCAAAGGATATCAAATGGCATTTTATTGGTCACTTGCAATCCAATAAAGTTAAAATGATCGCGCCATTTGTTTCTCTCATTCATGGAGTTGATAGTTTCAGCTTGCTGAAAGAAATTGACAAGCAGGCAAAAAGGAATGAGAGAGTAATTGAATGTTTGCTACAGATCCATATCGCCAAAGAAGAAACAAAATTCGGATTGAGTTTTGATGAGGCAGAAGCGCTTATTTCCTATCCGGAGTTTCATAAACTTAAAAATATTTGTGTGAAGGGTTTGATGGGCATGGCAACATTGACAGGTGATAGGGACGAAATAAGAAATGAATTTCATTCGCTCTCAGATTATTTTGAGCAACTCAGAGTCAGGCTTTTTAAGCCAATGAAGCTGAATGGAAAGCAACCGCACATGCTTTCCCCAATTCCCGAAGAATTAAAATCGAAGCAGCTTTCATCTGACGTTCAACTTCCTCCCGATTCAGGAGCAACCAACCTAAAGCCCGAAATATTAAGCATGGGGATGAGCAGTGATTATAAAATAGCATTGATTGAAGGCAGCACAATGGTTCGGATCGGGTCGTTGATTTTTGGAGAGAGATAATATTTTTATCGTGCTTCAATCTTTTCTTTTCATTTGTCCTGAATAACTGCTGTGAATCAATCAACCGGAATATTCTTTGCATTGCTCACCATGGTCTCATGGAGTATTTGCATTTTCCCGTTTACAGAGGCAGCGAGAAGGCTCGGATCTAATTCCCTCAACCATTTCAGGCTTCTCCTCGCTATAGTTTTTTTTGCCATTGCAAACCTGATCTTTAACGATGAAGTTTTCCTTTCCATCTTTTCATTCTCTTACGCTGATTCCTGGCTCTGGCTGGGGCTTTCAGGAATTGTAGGACTAACCATAGGTGATTATTTTGCTTTTAAAATGTATGCAATATTGAATCCAAGGACAGGAAGTGTGCTTACTACTTTATCGCCGGCCGCAACATTGATTTCCGGCTTTCTACTACTTGGTGAAACCATAAATGGGATTGGCATATTCGGAATGATCCTCACAATGATAGGGGTCATGACTATCTCACTTGGACGAGTTGAAAGAGATAAAATACCGGATAGGGGTCACGGGAGCATTTTCGCAGGAATTGTTTTCGGGATTCTCTCAGCGATTTGCCAGGGCGTTGGTTTGGTACTTTCAAAGAAGGGAATGGTGGATGATTCAATGGTGTTTTCTCCGCTGCCTGCTTCTTTTATTCGGATAACGATTGCCTTCCTTTCTCTTTTCTTGTTTACAGTGTTGCAGGGAAATTTGGCAACAATTGTCAGACCGATTTTAGGAAACCGCAACGGCGGAATTAAATTTGCAATTGCAGGAACAGTATTCGGTCCTTTCCTCGGTATGTGTTTGTCTCTTGTTACGATCAGCAATATTGATGTCAGCGTTGGTCAGACAATATTTTCACTAATGCCCGTTAGCGCATTGTTAATTTCCATGGTGCTTTATAAGGAGAAGATTACCATGAGATCATTCTATGGAATGATGGTTGCCATCGGGGGAGTTATGATTCTTATCTGGAGGATGCAACTCTCTGCGCTTCTCTTTAATTGATTGAATTGAAAACCGAAAGCCCCCTCCGTTTTACCGGAAGGGGCTTTGGTATTATTAGTTGCTG
>CAYHHK010000152.1:0-8790 GCA_964356415.1 uncultured Flavobacteriales bacterium | reverse complement strand
TGAGATGTGAGATGTGAGATGTGAGATATGAGATATGAGATATGAGATATGAGATGTGAGATATGAGATATGAGATGTGAGATGTGAGATATGAGATATGAGATATGAGATATGAGATGTGAGTTACCACCAATGGTAGGACAGAACAACTGACATATACTATTTGCCAATAAAACAACTTTTTTAGTGTTGACATTTTTTCAATTTATAAGTTGCGGACAACACAACAATAAAAACACAATATCTGCTGATGAATCAAGAGGATGTCTATTTCTTTGTTGAAATTTTTCGAAGTGGTTTCTTATTGAGTTGATTTTTGATTGCTTCCTGTAGTTTATTAATGTGTTTAAAGTTATGGATTTTTTAAAAATTGGGTTCAATTTCCAACAATGCTGCTGCTACCCAGCGTTGTCGTTGATTACTGCTACTCCAGTTTTTTACATTTCGGGTGTGTTTTGTTAGCTGAGAATTCATGCTCTCAATGCAATTTGTAGTGCCCAAACTTCGGCCAAAGATGGATGACATTTTTAATTTGTGAAGTGTCAGGGTTTCCTCTAATCCTTCAAGTAAAGAATTTGCAGCGTTCAGATTTATTTTTGTCAAATCCTGGTGGGTTTCTAACAGTGCCATTCTTGCTTTTTGATAATCCGGTTCACGGTACGCATTTTGCATGCGGATTTTAAACAGGGTTTTATCCTTTTCATTTAAATAACTCAATACATTTTCTCTTTTATGCCATTGACCTCGCTGCACGAGGGTCTTATTTCCAAACACATCCTCAACTGCTTTGCGAATGCCTTTGCTTCCGTCTATAACAACTAATAACCCATCTCCGAATTGAATTTTCTTCTCTTTTAAGCGTTTTAAAAGTTGGCCTATCGAGCGGCTGTTCTCTGCGGAAGTTTGAATAAAATCCAACGGAATTTTTACACCTTTATCCGTTACTCCCAGCGCAATAACCATTTGTTCACGTGCAAGGTATTTTCCATCAATCAATAAGGCTACAAAGGTGTGATCCTCGAAAGTACGCTCACAGAAATATTTGAACGCCTGTTCAGTTTGCTCTATAAATTCCCGACTGACCTGACTGGAGCTTAACCCGAAATTCTCAACTAAGTGTTCGGTTATTTTTTTATAATCCCGTGTGCTGATTCCATATATAATTTTTTTCAAAAAATCATTACTCGGTTCCGCAACTGCCTTAATCTTGTTTATCTCAGGAATTGCAACACATTTCCCACTGGCCGATTCTCTGATCCTGGGAATTTGAATCGGTAAACGCTGATCCTTTAATTTAATACTCCCTGGATTGAAACCGTGCCGATAATATTTTTTTGCACCATCTTCACTGTGCTCATATCGTTCCCCGGTCATTGACCGAACATTGTCCTCCATAATCTGATTCACCAGGATCCGGCTTAATTCAAGATAATTTTTCAATAATTCTAATCGAATATCGGTCGATTGTTCATAATACCAATCAAGGTTTTCTCGATGGACTTGTGTACTTTTGTTCATAATAGTTTGATTTTGGATTTTTAGTCGCAAACCAAAAATACTCATTATCAAACCACTTTACTTGGCAGCAGCTTCGGTTGCTGCTAAGTTTTTTCAACTAACTTTGGGACATCACCTGAATCAATAACAAATAGACAAATGATAACACACATAAAACTTATAGAAACAATCCTATATGTTGACAATCAAGAAGCAAGTTGCAAGTTCTACCAAAACATTTTTCGTGTGGAGGCAGACCTGAATGTTCCTGGTATGACAGAATTTAACTTATCAGACAATTGTAAAATTGGAATTATGCCAAACAAAGGCATTGCAAAAATTCTTGCCAACAAAACACCGCACCCAGACAATGGGAATGGTATTCCTAGGTGTGAACTATATTTGTATGTTAACGATATTCAATATGAATTTGACAATGCAACTAAAAGTGGAGCAAAATTAATAAGTCCAATTATTGACAGAGACTGGGGAGACAAAGTTTGCTATTTTTCAGACCCGGACGGACATATAATCGCATTTGCAGAGAAAATAATAAAGGAAAAATAAAGTGAAATACACCATAAAAGAAAGTAACACGACAGAAAGAAGAACCACTGGTGGTAATGAGTAGGCGGCTCCGTCACAAGATTATGACGGAGTGCGCCTCTCACATTTTCCTGCCGTAACAGAGTGAAGGCATGGCCACTGTACCCTTTCGCTTTGCTCAGGGCAGGCCAAGCGGGTCTCGTATATAGCCCCGATAGATATCGGAATAATAGTGCGGGGCTACTTTGCAGTAGTAATCGAGCATAGATTGATCTGCTTCTTTTTCTTTTTAATATGGTCAGATCGAATTCGTTCCTCATTTCATAGCCGCGTTTTTGCAATCGCTCCAATGTGATTGTTGTAAGAAGAATCGGGCTCTGAGCAATCGCCCATCGCCCTTTCTTCGACCTGCTCCATGCGTACGCTTTGCCACCAGGAACTCCCAAGCGAATAAGATTCTTCCTTTTCCTATCGGGTTTCTTCTCCCGCCTCAGGCGGGACCAAATACAAAGTCGTAAACGGTTTCGCACCCAACTATCAATGCTTTGGAGTTTGCCGTAGCCCTCCCTGCAAGCCGGCTCTTCGCTAAAATCATCCACCGGATGATTTCTTAACGCTCAGCCCTCATACGGAAGTAATTCAGCCAACCCTCCTGAACACTTTTCAGTTGTTTGGTGCGTTCGTCAAAACTCTTTGGTAGCGTTTTCTTTGTAATGAATTTGCTCCCCTGCAAGCCGGCTCATTCGCTAAAAATGTCCACTGGACATTTTCTTAACGCTCCGCCCTGTTTGAGTGTCTTCCAGCTTTTGTCGCTCACCACCGTTTGGTATTTGCCCTTCTCTCCTTTTATATACGTGGGTACAAAACAGAATCCCAGTATTTCAAAGTGTACAGGTTTGCGTAGTCCACTTTTCTCACGGTTAATTGGTAGCTTCAACTTATCTTTTAAGAATAGATAAATATTGTTGCCAACCTTCCGCGCTTCTGCTTTGGTCTTAGTGTAAACACTAAAATCGTCAGCATAGCGAACGTAACGTAGTCCTTGTTTTTCCAACCACTTGTCCAATTCATGCAACATGATATTGGAAAGCAGCGGACTCAATGGACTTCCCTGCGGTACGCCTTTTCTGCGCTTGGTAAGTTTGCCTTCAATTAGAATAGGCGCTCTCAGCCATTTGCGGATCAGCCGTAATGTAAAAGGGCATTTTACTTTTTGGTAAAGCAGTTGCAAGAGCAAACAATGATTCACTTCATCGAAGAAGTTCTTCAGGTCTATGTCAATCCCGATAGCTATCGGGACTGATACCCTGCATTGATATACTCCTGTGATTGCGATACCGCCTGTGGTGCGCTCTTGCCGGGACGGAATCCATAACTGTGTTGTTTGAATTCCGGCTCAAACTTTACTTCTATCACCTGTGCAACTGCTTGTTGCAGCACACGGTCTACTACGGTTGGTACACCAAGCAGGCGCACCTTCCCGTTACTCTTGGGAATCGAAACTCCCTTGATGGCTTGAGGAAGATATTTTCCGTTTACCATGGCGGTAGCTATCCTGTCTCTGTTTATTTTCAGAAACGCTGGCAGCTCTCTTACCGACATACCGTCCACCCCTGCCGAACCTTTGTTCGACATTACGTGTTCGGATGCCAGTCGCATGTTTTTACGGGCAATAATCTTTTCAATCATCACATTACTACTACATTGTTTCCTGTTCCTCTTATGACAAGGCTGGTTCCGCTTTCACGGATTGTCCTCCTTGCTACATTCAGAACGACTACTACGTTCAGTCCTTCATCCCGATTTTCATCGGGACTACTATGACCTCTGCTGACTTCTGTTAAAACCACTTTATTTCTTTAGCGATTGTCGCCTTGCCACTCGCTCGCGGCTCAGCCAAACTATTAACAGATCTCCCCCGGTAAGGTAAATATCCTTTGGTCTATCGCTGCTGCATCTACATGAATGAGCTTTTGTATTCATTGGACTTCGATGTGTTGTGTCATCTCATCCACTCATTCATGCCTCGGTATGCAGTTCCTGTTCGTTCGCCGGCGGCCATAGCCTATGGCGAAGGCCTCAGTACCGACCTTTGCAGTCTCGCTTACCTGCCCGTCCGGTCAGGCGGGCTTTAGTGCATACCTCACGGTAAACCACCTTGCGACTTGCTAATGCTTCCCGATGCTATCGGGCGCATAAGGGACTCGCACCCTCTGGAGCATTCTTCTTTGAAAGAACTATATTTGCCATTCAGGGCACACACAGCACCTACACGCAAGCAGGGGTTTCGTGCTTCGGAGAACAGGAAAGTGCTAATTTTGAAGTTCAGTACTTCGTAGGAAGTTTAGTGCTAAAAAACCCTGCCTGCGTGTAGCTGCAAAACGATATGAGATATGATCCCGATAGCTATCGGGAGTGAGATGTGAGATTTACATCAGCAGGATTTAATTTCGAAAACATTTACTTGCTGATGAATATTGTTTCTCAACACTGAGTAAATATATTTTTTCACAGTGAATCCCTGATTGGTAAGTCCGTCAAAAAATTCCTGTGCATACAATCGGTTGGGCTCACTGACGATAATTTTACCACCGGGATTGATCAGGGTTTTGAAGGCATGCGGGAGAAACTCAAAGGCTTTTCGTTCATAAGCAACATCAGAGGCCAGCAACACATCTGCTTTTAATGATGGATCGGGATGACGCCAGTCCATTTTTTTATAGGAAGCAGAAACGACATTATTCAGATCCCAGTTCTGCTTTGCAAAATCAAGTGCTTCGGAAAGATAATCTGTAAAAAAAACCTGAGCACCAAGCTTGCCTGCTACAATGCCCGTTAATCCTAGTCCACAGCCCATTTCATGAACAGTGGTATTTGTTAAAATAATTTCAGACTTGATAATATGTTCGCTTAAGCCAATTGCCGAAGGCCAGAGGTCAGCCCAGTAAGGAATCCGCTCGTCTCTTACATCTTCATGTTGATCTCCTTTGGCAACTAAATTATTAAACAGCTCATCAACATTAACAATTTTGAGTAGGGTGATTTTAATCCCCGCAACATTCAATATCTCCTGTTCCGTTTTGTACATTTATTGTCCAACTTCTTACCTACTACCTACTACCTACTACCTACTACCTACTACCTACTACCTACTACCTACTACCTACTTTCCTCTATTTCCCTCCCATTCCACCTTCCACTCCACCTTCATCCCCAGGCTTCAGGTCGTCATTCTTAATTTTCTTTTTCGAATTTCCGAATTCCATTTTACCAAAGCGGTAATCCAGACTGAGCCGAACTCCCATGAAGAATATTTTATTATCGGTTTTATAGCTGAATCCATTTCCGTCATACACGCTTTTAAAATGCAGATACGGCGTAGCAAAATTATCAAGTCCGATGCCTACGCCACCTTTGCCATTTTTAAATTCCCTGCGCGCACTCAGGTTGTAATAGAAAAAAGAAGTTGAATAACCCTGCACGCTGTACTTGGGACCACTGAAATTCCCGAATGCCTGAACTCCCCAGCGATCCGTAAACTTGAGGCTGCCAAATAAGCTCACATTGTAATTCACTCCGTTGTTGGTTAGCTTTAATTCCTGTTGCGCAGTCTTCACCTCATAATAATAGACATTTGTGTTCAGTGACATCATAAGCTTCTTGTACAATACATTCAGACCGATGCTTCCGCCGGTGGAATTGTTTTTTCCGATGTTCCCGTAAGTGGTCTCGAATTGCTTTGAGGTTTCATTCACAAAGCTGTATTTCTCAATTGCATTGTTGGTGAAGCGGTGATAGACGCTTGAATTGACAGAACCGAATTTCCTGAATATAGAATATCCGAATTCAAAATTGTTACTTGTTTCAGCATCGAGATTCGGGTTTCCGTAAGTGGTATTAGAAATATCGCTGCTGTTGCGGTAAGGATTTAAATAATTCATTCCGGGGCGTTGGATTCGCTGCGTATAGCTGACTTTTGCCTGGTACTTTCCGGCTTTGCGGTACGACAATGTTGCACTGGGAATCAGGTTACTATAGTTACCAGAAAAGTCCGAAGTGTCATTGCCCTGGTCACCATCAACATGTGTTTGTTCGTAGCGACCTCCCAGTTTCAATCCAAACTTTTTCAACGTCAGCGAACCCACTGCATAACCTGCATACACATTCTGGATGTAATTGAATTCATTAGTGGAATTGACATCCGGGATCACACCATTGTTGTCAAGGTTTGTTGTTGCATCGCTGGTTACATCACGAAGGATAGTCTTCCCTCCTGCCTCAAGTGTAAACATTTTTGAAAACGGATGTGTATAGTCTGTCTGGAAAGTAGTTTCACGGTTAATGTTGTCATTATTACTAGTCTCATAGCTTGAAAAGGAGTTGCCAGAATCATGTAACCTCTTGATCTCATAATCAATCGAACGTGTATTGTTAGTATGCTGCACACTCATCGAAAACTCCTGCTCAGGTTTTTTGAATTTGCGTTTGTAATCAAGCGAAGCATCATAGTTGATTCCATCAATGTTCGTCTTGTTTTCCGCTTTAAAACTATTACCATAAATTTTGGTGTTGTTGTCTCCGTCAACTCTGTTGAAGAAGCCAAAAAATTTGACTGAGGTACTCAGGTTGTTCTTACTGTTCAGGTCAAGGTCAGTAGTCCATTGCACAAAGGGCCCAAAACCCAGGTTTGTATTTTTTCCTGTCTGCTCAAAAACCAGTGAATCATTTGATGTTCGCGTAGATGTAAGGTTCCCGGTACCTGTGTAACCAAATCCACCTAAATTCAATCCGGTGCCGAAACGACCCTGCCGGTAACTGAAATTCCCGAACAAATTGCTGGAACGTGTTCCCACACCAAGGTTGATCATACCACTCAGGCCCTCAATGTTTTTTTTCTTTGTGATGATATTGATAATGCCTCCGGTTCCTTCTGCATCATATTTCGCACTGGGACTTGTGATCACTTCCACTTTTTCAATTTCATCTGCAGGAATCATTTTCATTGCATCTCCTACAGTACCCGCCATGATGGAGGAAGGCTTGTCATTGATGAGGATCTTCACATTGTTTGTTCCCTGAAGCATAACATTTCCGTCGAGGTCAACAGTTACCATCGGAATTTTGCGGAGCACATCAGTGGCATTACCACCTTTGCTTGTAATGTCCTTGTCTGCATTGTAAATGAGTTTGTCGATTCTTGTTTCAATGAGTTGCTTTTCTTCTTCCACATTTACTTCCTTCAGGGTTTTGCCGGCTTGCAGGCTGATCTTTCCAAGGTCAACTGATGTTTTTTTATCAGTTATCTCGAGTGAGTCAAATGATCTTGTTTCAAAACCGATGAATGTTACGGTTATTCTGTAATTCCCATTTTTAATGTTTTTGATCTTAAAGAAACCTTTGCCATCAGTCATAGTACCATCTTCAGGTTTATCACTGCCCGATTTATAAAGAGCAATGTTTGCAAACTCAATAGGCTTTCCGTTCAACTTTTCAATAACAGTTCCTGAAATTTTCCCGTCATAAATTTTAGGAGCGCTGCTGCCTCCGCCGCCAAATCCGCCCGGGAATTGGGCAAAAGAAATTTCACAGAGAAGGAAAACCAGATAAAAGAGGATTATCGTTTTTTTCATTGAAAATATTGTGTAATGCCAATATTAAATTACAGAAGCAACAGGCAGTTCAGGAAATAGTTTTCTGAAACGATGCAATCCTGTTATTCATCACCTTAAACCAGAGTGGTGGAATCAGCGCAAGGTAGATTGCTGAAGCATATCCTCCCGGGAGTACAGGACTTTTTTCGTATGTCATAAGCGTGTGGTAAGGTTTTGAAGCATAGAAATGGTGGTCACTGTGCCTGCTCAAGTCTATAAGAATGAACCGGGAGATTACTTTATCACTTTGCCAGCTGTGAATTTCCGTTACCCTTTCATTGTCATTTCTCGACAGACCATAATGTTCAATGTAATTGGTGTATTCAAGAAGGAAATTTGCAACGAGAGACTGCCCGGAAAAAGCAATAATTGCGATGATTCCAATGCTGTAACCAAGGATCAGGAACAAAATTGTCATAAGCAATAGTGAAGCAACGATATAATTACTGTAATGGAAGGCGGATTTATTCTCCTTTAGCAGACGTTCACGCTCCATTTTCCAGGCACCGGCTATCTGCTGACGGGTAGTCCTCAAATAAAAGCTGTAAAGCGATTCATTTAACAGAGCAGTGGCAGGATCAGCTTGTGTACCGACATATTTGTGATGAACCTTTAAATGCTCCACATAAAAATAAACATTGCCGGCGGTAAAAAGCAAATACTTCCCCATCCATTGCCATGCGGGATGCTTTCTGTGTATAAGTTCATGCGCAATCACTATTGAACTTGATCCGCTATGGACACCTGTTGAAAGGCATGCAAATGCGAGCTGCCATGGAGTGAAATTATTTTCATGAATGGAATAAAAGAGTGTGAGCAATGCAGCAGACTGCATCAATACGTGCAATACGAGGATAAAATCAGGGATGAATGCAGAATTGGAAGACTCATTATTTTTATCTTCAGGGAAAAACCATTCAATGAAAGCAAGAAAGCCCAGCGAGAAAACAAAATTACTTATGCCCCACCATCCGCCGGCTACATTTCCACATACAACGGCCAAACCGGGAGTTAAGCTCCAGAAATATTTATAGTTGCGCATGATATTAATTTTTACCCGGTTAAATAAAAAGCAAACTTACTAAAAACAGCAAAG
>CAYHHK010000151.1:0-8823 GCA_964356415.1 uncultured Flavobacteriales bacterium | reverse complement strand
GTTTTATGTATAATATCACTGATAAAGGTGTTTCAGCAGGAGAAGGGTGCCGTTCAATTAATATAACGGGTTGTGTGTTTTACAAATGCGGTTCGGGAGGTACAATCAAAGACAGCTCTGTGGCAATGATAAACAACAACACCATTGTAAGCTGTGAATATGGAATTGAATGTGTGGAAAAAAATGAAGGCATGGGGGCCGGTCATGCAACTGGCATGAACAATATACTATGGAATAACAATACCACAGTCTACCTCGACAACGATGGGACACTTTCACTTACATACAGTGACATTTCTTTCAACGGAATATTTCCCGGCGTAGGTAATATCAATTCTTATCCCATGTTCGAAGATACCCTTGCCCTGAATTTTCAGCTCAGTCCTGGATCTCCCTGTATAGGAACCGGTTCAGGAAGTCTTGATATGGGTTCGCTGTTTCCGGTCGGCGGAATCAGTGCTCCTTCAAACTTTCTCAATATCGGAATCCCTTACAGTGGCGAAGTCATAACTGGGGATTCTCTATATGTCATCAGCTGGCTCAACGGAGATAGCATTCATTTTGTAAACCTTGAATTCTCTTCGGATGACGGCAATACCTGGAATGTGATTGCTCAGAATATAAATGCGCAAATCGGATCATATACATGGACTGTTCCGAATACTTATTCATCAAAATGCTTTATCAAGGTAATAGATGCCATAAACCAAGTCAATTCGTCGACCCAAAACCTTGCGTTCTCTATCATTCCAGTTGGTGATAAATCCCCGATTCCAATATTCTCACTGCCGGCAGGATATTACAGCGGTACCATCGACGTAGGTATCACTGCAGATACTTCGTCCGTTATTTTTTATACCCTTGATGGGTCGGAGCCTACTGATCAATCGCCTCGGTATACCCAACCGATAACTCTCAGACAGCAGTTTATTTCTTCAACAAATCCTGTTCAGAATATTACCGCCACCAATAAACCCAATTACCCGCTTAGCTATATTCGTACAGCCCCGGTCAACCAAATAGGACCAACATATTTTGGATGGAATACCCCGCAGGGAACTACTGACATGGTTGCCGTGATTAAAGCAAGAAGCTATTCTCCCGGACATGCCCTGGGTGACGTTTTTACAAACACATACCTCATTGACTCAACCGGCACATTGAACCCGTCACGCCTCCCTGTTATTTCTATGACCACTAACAAAGAAAATCTTTTCGATTACTGGAGTGGCATTTATATTCCGGGGGCAGCATTTACAGGCTATTCCTGGACCGGCAACTATGAACTCAGCGGAAGTGAAAGCGAACGCGAAATCAATTTTGAATATTTTGATTCGGCTGGAACGCGTGTCATTTCATTGCCAAGCGGAATTCGCATACGGGGTGAATGGATTCGCGGGTTTGGACAGAAAGCATTGTCACTCTTTGCGCGATCAGAATACGATACAGTCAATTATTTTAATTATAAATTTTTCCCCGGATACAAACGGAATGAGATCGGAGGTGACATGGCCACTTTTAAAAGACTCATTCTTCGAAATAGCGGAAATGAATGGTTAGGACCGCTTAATACCATGTTAAAGGATGGAGCAGTGCAGAGTTTACTCGACCACCTTCACTTTAAATATCAGGCGCAAAAACAGGCTATCATGTTTCTTGACGGAGAATATTGGGGCATTCACAATATAAGGGAACTGCCGGATGAATATTCCATAGCCACTACTTATAGTATTGACAAAGATAACATTGCCATAGTTGAGCATAGTCCATGGGAGTTATATAACCTGAAAGCCGGAACTGAAAACGATAAGAATGAGTACATAACTTTAATCAATTATCTGATGAGTATTAACCTAAACGGACCCGGGGTTTGGGAGTACATTAATACAAAAATTGATATCCAAAATTTTACCGATTACTGGGTTAGCACACTTTACTCAGTACGTGCTACGGTAGACCATAATATCGGCTGGTGGAAATGCTCTGAACATGGATACGACGCAAATGCACCCTATGGAAAGGATGGAAAGTGGCGGTGGTTTGCCTATGATTTTGATGATGCTTTCAAAGATCCGTCTACAAACATGATTCAGCGTTTTGGATGGAATGGATATAAAGATTTTCTTTTTTATCCCCTAGTTACATGCAATAAATTCAGGGATGTGCTCATTACGCGTTATTGCGACCTGCTTAATTCTTCATTTAAACCAGCTCGGGTTGAGAAGCGAATGCTTGAATTTAAATCTGAGATACAAACTGAAATAGTTCGACATCGAAACCGCTGGGGAACACCCACAAACATTGCTTATTGGGATGACGGTATTGACTCCCTTATAAATTTTGGATACACCCGTATACCATTTGCCTACAACGAAATGAAGACTTTTTTCGGATTACAAAGCACAGCCAGCCTTTCGGTAAACGTAAGTGATGTGACAAAAGGAAAAATTCAGGTAAATACAATAAAGATTGATGCCGATCTTCCCGGAATAGACTCTGTTATTTATCCATGGCTGGGAGACTATTTCAAAAATTTCCCACTTACACTCGTTGCAATCCCCGAGCCTGGTTTTAGGTTTGTGATGTGGATTGAAACAGGAATTACCAATGACACTGTTTCTGTCATTCTCAATGGAGATAGTACTTTCACCGCCTTGTTTGACATTGATCCTGATTACCAACCAACCGTTTATCCCGTTCTTTATATCAATGAGCTTTGTGCAAGCAATAATTCCCTGATTGACAATTATGGAGGAACTCCCGACTGGTTTGAAATCTATAATCCAAACGATACTGTTGTTGATCTTGCCGGCTGGTATGTTTCTGATGAGTGGGATTACCTCACCAAACACCGGTTTGCAGTAAACGATTCAACAAAAATTCCTGCACATGGTTTTAAACTTATGTATGCTGATGGCGAAACTGCTCAAGGTTGTTTACATACTTCATTCAACTTAGATGCAGGTGGAGACCAGATTTATCTTACAACTCCGGATGCACATTCAATAATTGATTCAGCAAACTTCGGTTTCCAGGTTACAGATACCTCTTATGGCCGGTATCCCGACGGTTCTCCATTGTGGGAATTCTTCTCTTACACCACTCCCGGAGCTTCAAATGTTCATATTGATGTAACTGAAATTCCCGGATCTCCCGAACTGAAAGTGTTTCCAAATCCTTTAAGCACAGGTGTCCTGCACTTCAGCAGGCCTGTAACTTTCAGGTTGTTCAATAACATTGGACAGGAAATAATGTCTTCAAAACAGGTAAGCGAAGCTGATATTTCAAACCTTCAAAAAGGTGTTTACCTCATCCTGACCGAGGAAGGAATTACAGTCCGGCTGATCAAAATAAATTAATCTGTAACACCGGGTTTAATTTTATTTCAGATTGTAAGGTGCCGCGAATGTAAAACAAACTTTGTTTCCTGAACTGTTCGTGCCTACCAGATTTTTACTGCAATGCCCAAAAGGAAGAAAGGTGTGGGGCGGTTCTGAAAAAACAACGGGAATATTGGGGAATTACAAATACTAATCAATCACCATCTCCGGAATATCCCCCTCGACAATCATCCTCCCTGCCGTCGCATTTTTTATTTGTTCTACAGTAACCCCGGGCGCACGCTCCACCAGCTTAAATCCTCCCTGCGGCAAAACATCCACCACGGCAAGTTCTGTGACAATTCTTTTTATGCAACGAAGACCTGTGATGGGGAGAGAACATTTTGGTAAAAGCTTTGATTCTCCTGCCTTATTCACATGCTGCATCGCAACAATAATATTCTTTGCAGACGCAACAAGGTCCATTGCTCCTCCCATTCCCTTTACCATCTTACCCGGAATTTTCCAGTTGGCAATGTCGCCGTTCTCACTTACTTCCATCGCCCCGAGTATGGTAAGGTCAACCTTCTGTGCACGGATCATCCCGAAACTCATCGCTGAATCAAAAATGGATGAGCCCGGCAGTAGGGTTACTGTTTGCTTTCCTGCATTGATAAGGTCAGCATCTTCCTCACCTTCAAATGGAAAAGGCCCCATGCCGAGAATGCCGTTCTCCGACTGCAGTTCCACATTGATTCCCTTCGGAATATAATTCGCAACGAGCGTCGGAATCCCGATTCCGAGATTCACATACATCCCGTCCTTCACTTCGCGCGCGATGCGCTTCGCTATTGCATTCTTATCTAACATAAATAACCTAATTCTGAATAAAAATTATACGCTGGTTTTTCATATTTGTACATATTCACATTTCCTCATCTGCATATTTGCAAATCTGCACATCTGCACATCTGTTTTTGTATTTGTACTAATTTTTCTTCCTCACCGTCCTCTGCTCAATCCTCTTCTCATACTTCTGTCCCTGAAAAATCCTGTGCACATAAATTCCCGGCACATGGATCTGGTCTGCCTGCAACTCACCCGGCTCAACCATTTGCTCAACTTCAGCAATTGTAATTTTTCCCGACATCGCTACCAGTGGTGAAAAATTTCTTGCAGTCAGCCTGAAAACCAGATTGCCAGCTGCATCGCCCTTCCATGCTTTTACAATGGCAAAGTCAGGCTCAAATGCATATTCCATCAGGTAATCCTTTTCAACTCCATTGTATTTAAACCTCCGAACTTCCTTTCCTTCAGCCACCTCTGTCCCAACTCCTGCAGGAGTAAATATCGCAGGCATCCCATATCCTGCAGCCATCAGTCGTGTAGCCAATGTCCCCTGTGGAATTAAATCAACAATTAGCTCACCGCTCAGCATTTGCCGTTCGAATTCTGCATTCTCCCCTACATACGAAGAAATCATTTTTTTAATCTGCTTGCCTTGCAGCAACAATCCGAGACCAAAATCATCAACACCTGCATTGTTTGAAATACATGTAAGATTTTTAACTCCTTTTTTTACGAGAGCAGCAATGCAATTTTCAGGAATGCCGCACAATCCGAATCCACCAAGTGCAATCGTCATTCCGTCTTGAAGATCCTTGATGGCCTCCTCGGCGGACTTTACAACTTTATTTATCATACATTAATGATTTGAAAATTTGAAGATGTGGTGATTTGAAGATAAACAGCCGAAGATGATTTAATAATTTGACGATGGAGTCATTTGAAAATGAACAGCCGAAATTAGGTACCCTTGCTTGAAGAAATAATTTTTGAAAGCACTTTTATTATTGACTGAATCGCGGCTATCAATTCGCCGGGATCAGGATATGATCTAGAATGCTTACACAATAACAACCAATATTCTGTTTCATCCGCCTCTTTGGCTGAGATTTTCATTTTGTGAATGAAGTCTGCCCTGCTTTCTGCATTTTGTGCTTCCCGAACATTTGCTCCAACTGAAATGCCAGATCTAAAAAGCTGGTTGCTCATATTGAATTTCTTCTTACTCTCAAGCAATTCAGTAAATTCCATTATTTTTATTGAAAAACGTATTTATAAAAATCCATCTGATAAACCGGAAATTTTATATCATCCTTATCTTATTCGTAAATCTTCATCCCGTCCCGATTTGTCGGGAGCTATCGGGCCAATCAATCCTCAACCTGTCTTCCATCCTCAAATTAACTGATCTTCAAATCAAACATCAAAAATCATACTTCACTCCATTGGTATTCTCTCCCGGCTGCGTATATCGATCGCAATTCAATTCTACCGTAAGCGGTTCTTTCGGTGCTTCAAATCCTCCCTGCCATACGTGAAGCGTGCTATCCATAAATACTTTCTGCATGTATAACGCCCAAATCGGCATCGCTGTGCGCGCACCTTGTCCTAGTTCAAGTGTACGGAAGTGCACAATTCTATCCTCGCAACCAACCCAGCATCCTGAAACCAGTTCCGGGGTAACACCCATAAACCATCCGTCACTCTGATTTTGTGTGGTTCCCGTTTTTCCAGCAATGGGCTGCGTGAATTTATATTGCCCGCGGAGCCGTGCACCCGTACCAAACTGCACCACACCCTGCATCAGATTCAGCATCAGGTAAGCAGTTTCTTCACTGATGGCTTCCACTTTTCGGGGTACAAATTCCTGCAGAATATTTCCGTTCTTGTCTTCAATGCGGGTCATATAAATGGGCTGCGTCCACACGCCTTTGTTCGCGAAAGTAGAATAAGCACCCACCATTTCATATACCGATACATCGGGTGTGCCCAGGCAAATGGCAGGCACAGCGTCTATCGGTCCTTCAATTCCCATCTTGCGGCAAATTTCAATCATAGCCTGCGGACCGAATTGTTTCATCAGGTAAGCGGAAATGCAATTCACAGATTCTGCAAGTCCCTGCTTGAGCGTCAACATGCCGCCGTATTTGGCATCTGCATTTTCAGGGCTCCACTTTTCACCGGTCGGCAAATCAAACACAACCCTGATATTGGGTACTTTGTAACATGGAGAAAATCCTTCCTGCATCGCTACCGTGTACAGGAACGGTTTGAAAGTTGAACCCACCTGCCTCCGTCCTTCTTTTACGTGATCGTATTTGAAAAACCGGTAGTCATTTCCTCCCACCCATGCACGTACAAATCCTGTTTGCGGTTCCATACTCATGAATCCGCATTGAAGGTGTTTCTTATAATATTTGATGCTGTCATTCGGGGATAGAACCGTATCAATAGGACCCTTCCAGGAAAATACCTGCATCGGAATTTTTTTATTGAAAATTTTTTCAATCTCTTTCTTGCTGACTCCTGCATTTTTCAATACCGCATACCGTTCGCTCCTCGTTCTACCCTGTTGCATAATTTCCGGATGTTCCTTCCATGGCTCCTGGCCTTTCAGATGCTCATTAAACTTTCGCTGAAGCTCCTTCATGTGATCTGCCATGGCTTTCTCGGCATATTCTTGCATCTTACTATTAATCGTCGTATAAATCTTAAGGCCGTCAGTATAAAGATTGTAGGGCTTGCCTGTAGAATTATTAATGTGCTGTTTGCACCAGTTAATCATCTCGCCCCGCAGGCTTTCCCTGAAGTAAGTAGCAACACCAAAATTGTGGTCTTCATTCTGGTAATTCAGTTTGATCGGTATGGCTTTTATGGAATCCAACTCTTCATCTGTCAGAAACTTGTACTTATTCATCTGGGTAAGTACCGTGTTTCTCCTTTCCAGCGAATGCTTCGGATTGCGGATCGGACTGTAATAAGTTGGGGCTTTCAACAAGCCAACAATCACCGCAGATTCCTGTACGTTCAGCGCATCAGGGGTCCGGTTGAAAAATGCCCTCGCTGCTGATTTGATCCCGAAAGCATTGCTCCCGAATTCTACCGTGTTCAGGTACATCGCCATGATCTCTTCCTTGGTATAGTTCTTTTCAAGGCGTACGGCGATCACCCACTCCTGGAACTTCTGTATGACGCGCTCCATCTTCGTGTGCGGCTGCTCATGAAAAAGATTCTTTGCCAGCTGCTGGGTGATGGTGCTCCCTCCGCCTGAACTTTCCTGGCGGGCAAAAATGGTTTTGAAAAGAACCCTGAACAACCCCCGCAAATCAACCCCGCTGTGCTCCTCAAAACGGATATCCTCCGTTGCCTTCAGTGCATTAATCAGGTTAGGAGAAAGGTCATAATAATGAACATTCGTCCTGTTCTCAATGTAGTACTTGCCAAGAACTACCTGGTCGCTGCTGATGACTTCACTCGCCAGGTTGGTTTTCGGGTTTTCAAGTTCCTCGAATGTCGGCAACTTTTCACCAATGAACCCGCTCGCTGCAAGCCATACGAAACACGCCAATACTAAAAATGGTAAAGAGAACAGCAGCCAGAGTGCCCAGATATACTTCCCGAATCCTTTTTTCTTCTTCTTTGCTTTAACGGCCATTGTTCAGTGTATGTGTTTTCGTGGTTTCTCGCCTTTCAGGAATTGCATTTTGGTTTCCGACAACAGAAATACGGGAACATGCAATTACCTTTTTACCTGAAAATAGAGGCGATAAAAGTAAAAAAATTACATGCTTAATTCCTGTATATGCATTAACTCTTTTCAACGAAAAATATTTTACCAAATTCACCTGTGCGCCCCCTTCTCCCCTCCATCCTTCCCCAGGGTCGGGCTATCCGCTGCAATCTTTTTTCTCTCCGCTCTTTCCCTCTCAGAAAAAAGGATTTCCGCTGCTATCCCTGGCGCAAACAGCCGCTTCAATTGGAATCTTACTACCAGTCGCTGTCAATGTTCAATTATCCTGAGCTCCGTAGGAGCGCCCTGTTTGTAGAAACCACCGGTTCAATTTTCCCGAGCTCCGTAGGAGCGGCCTGTTTGTAGAAAACGTTAGTTCAATTTTCTCGAGCTCCGTAGGAGCGGCCTGTTTGTTCAAACCGTGTATTAAGATTTGGTCTGAATATAAATTTAGGTAGGTACCGGGCATTTTCTAAAAATACAATACAGAGACATTTTATGGATCTGATATATGAAGTATTTTCATTGTGTTTAAATTAATCAATATAAACCTTTGATCGCTTTCAAATCGGGAAAGTTAATTACAGGCCGCTTCTACGGAGCTGAAAAACTAAACGATAATCAAATTCTACAAACAGTTCGCTCCTACGGAGCTCCTTTTTCTTTCAATGGAGCATTTTCCATTTCTCTGTTAGTTCACTTAATCAATTGTTCATTCATTTTAAGACTGTATTCTTCTGACTTTTTATTTGTCGAAAGCAAGAATTTTAAATAAAGGGGGCGCTTTTCTTCGCATCCCTTTTATAAAATCTCATTTGTTTTAATTCACTACAAATTTATTAGTCAGCACTTGTTTACCACTTACGGCTTTCACCAAATAAATTCCCTTCGGATAGTTGCTCACATTTTCTTCGATCTCATTCTTAG
>CAYHHK010000150.1:0-8846 GCA_964356415.1 uncultured Flavobacteriales bacterium | reverse complement strand
GAAGTTGGTCAGCAGGATGTATTTGCCGAAATTCTTTAGTGGCGTGCCTGTGTATCGCGGAAGCCAGTTATCGACAATTTGTTTCTTGGTATTCATGGTTTGGTTGATTGTGTAATTGGTTGATTAGTTAACTGGATGGCAGGTAAGTAAACAGAAATACATTTTTCAATAGAGGAAATTGAATTCAGAAAATCTTTGTTATGATGAAATTTGTTTTCTTTACCAATTGCCATAATTACATTGCTCTTAAATGTTTCAAGCGCTGAATTTTCCTCATTATCCGATTAAGGTAACCACAGACCCGGCCGGACAAAGTTCTAAAATATTTGACATCATCCGAAGGAAATATATAATGCTGACGCCGGAGGAATGGGTGCGACAACACTTGTTGCATTTTCTGGTAACAGAGAAGAAATTTCCCAAAAGCTTAATCGCGGTGGAGAAGAGTGTGAAAGTAAACGGCCTTCCGAGAAGGACGGACGTGCTGGTTTATAATAAGGCAATGGGAAAGATATTGCTTGCCGAATGCAAGGCGCCTTCTGTAAAGATCACTCAAAAAGTTTTTGATCAGGCTGCGCGTTACAACCTCTCTCTTAATGTTAAATTCTTTATTCTAACTAACGGCATAAGTACAATTTGCTGTACCATGGATCATATAAATCAACGGTACAATTTTTTGAAAGAAGTTCCGCACTTTTCAGAATTTTGATAAAATGAAATTCTAAAGTATGAATGGCATTTAGCAAGCACGATTTACTATCTTCAAATCTTCAAATCTTCAAATCCTCCAATCGCTCTTCACTTCTTCACCTGTATCTCTTTCACAATATTCCCTTTTTCAAATATTGTTTTCTTCACCAGCACTGAATCATCTGCAAACTCCAGCCATTCGCCTTGTTCATTGTTTTTGTCATAAATCCCTACGCGCTGCACCTTGCCTTTTTCATTATACTCTCTGGTCTCTCCCTGAAGCATTCCGTTTGCATAAGTGTATTCGAGTGATACAACGCCTTTGGCATTAAACCATCGCGTAAGGCCATCCCGCTGCCCGTTCTTCCAGAAACCTTCCTCCTGTGGTTTGCCATCTTCATAAAATGTTTTTTTACTTCCGTTCAGAATGCCATCAGTATAAGTTTCAACCGTCTTCACCCGGCCCATGTTATTCATTGTTGTCCGTGTTCCGTTTAGCTTATTGTCCTTGAATGTTTCATCTGTCAGTACCATTCCATTTGTGCCGAATAGAATATTGGCTCCGTTGATTATTCCGTTTTTGTATTCGCTGACCTGTGAAAGCATGCCATTTCCGTTTGCATAAGTGCGCCACATGCCTTCACGCTTTCCGTTCTGTAAAGTGCCCTGGGATGTGATATTGCCTTTGTGATTATATATTGCAATATATTCTCTGCCGGGGTCATTTACATCTGTGGTGCGAAGGGTGTCGTCATAGTGATATGTTATCTTCTGGGCAATAGCCTGTACAGTAAACATTGTCAGGATGAGGGCAATGATATTTTTCATTTGATTTTTTTTGTGTTGCAAAAATAAATTTTTGCAGTTTTGTTCTCGAATTTTAAAAGGATCTTCATCAAATTTTAATCGCGTGAAAGTAACAATTAGAAATGCATCCGGGAAGGAAGCTGAAACTCTAGCAGACATTGGAAGGAGGACTTTTTATGAAACATGGAAATCTGTCAATACAGAAGAAGACCTGCAATTATACATGACTAAGTCATTTGACCTTGCAAAAATTACAAAGGAAATTGAAGACGAAAAAGTCAATACATTCTTGCTTGCTTTTGCAAATGACGAGTTGGCCGGCTATGCTAAACTCCGCAACGACAGAAGCCATGACCAGCTTAAAGAAACTAAGTCTCTCGAAATGGAGCGCATCTATGTGCTGAAGAAGTTCCAGGATAAACACATTGGGAAAGCATTGATGGATGAAAGCATCAGATTGGCAGATGCCGGCAATTATGAATGGATCTGGCTTGGAGTCAATCAGGAAAATTTCAAGGCAGTTGAGTTTTATAAAAGATATGGTTTTGAAGTATTTGGAACAAAGCAGTTTGTTCTGGGAACTGCAATAGATGAGGATTTCCTGATGAAGCGCAAAGTAACTTCAGATCATACGGCCCATTAATCTGAAACGGGTTGCCTGTATACATATATGTCAAAATCATCGAATCAACTATTATCTTCGCACCATGAAACAATCAATTGTCCTGATGCTGATTTGCATGTCTTTTACCAGCCTGAATGCCCAAACTTTCCAGGTATTTAATGGCGATACCATCAACAGACGAGATGCCAAAGGCCTTCAACAGGGTGTTTGGAGGAAATATTATAAAAATGATACCCTGGCTTCTGAAATGCATTTCAGGAACGGCAGGCATGATGGTTTCTTCAGGACGTATTCTCAGAGTGGAAAGCTGCAGACAGAAGTTAAATACAGGCCGGGGTATATGGAGACTGGGGATGCAAAAATTTTCTATGAGGACGGAATTGTAAAAGCGAAAGGGAAGTATATCAACAAGGAGAAGGACAGTATCTGGACTTACTTCGACGATAAAGGTAAGTTATCCTCCACAGAGTTTTATGTTAAAGGAAGCAAGGAAGGGATTTCCAAAGTTTTCTTTCCGGATGGAAAGATTGCGGAAGAGACAATTTATAAGAAAGGTAAAATGAACGGACCGCACAAACAGTTTTATCCGGACGGAACACAAAAGGTTGCTGCAACAAATAAAGCCGGGGAGTACGAAGGCCTTGTTTCTATCATGTACCCAACCGGTAAATTATGGCAGAGCGGGAGGTATGTGAACGGATTAAGAGAGGGGAAATGGATCATCAATAAGCCCGACGGAACACTTGATCATGAAGAGAACTACAGGAAGGGCAAGATCCTGAATCCTATTGCCGAAAAAGAGGAAAAATTAGACGAGGGTGTCATAAAAGGACCCGACGAAAAATAAAAAGTATAAAGAATCAAGTACAGAGTATTATCTATGCTGATGGATTTCTTTGTACTAATCTTAATACTTAATACTTAATACTTAATACTCAATACTCAATACTCAATACTCAATACACAATACTCAATTGAATGGGAAGAGCTTTTGAAAAACGAAAACACAAGATGTATGCCCGCTACGATAAGATGGCGAAGGCATTTACACGCATTGGGAAAGACATTGCGATAGCTGTAAAGCATGGTGGACCTGATCCTGATGGCAACCCTCGTTTGCGGGCCGCCATGCAGAACGCCAAGGCTTTGAATATGCCGAAGGAAAGGGTTGAGGCGGCTATCAAGCGCGCCTCCTCAAAAACTGAAGCGAACTATGAAGAGTTTGTTTATGAAGGATATGGTCCGCACGGAGTTGCTGTGCTGGTTGAATGTGCCAGTGATAATCCGACACGTACTGTGGCCAATGTGCGAATGCATTTCAACAGATGCAATGGAACTCTGGGAAAGACCGGCTCATTGGATTTTCTTTTTGAGCGTAAAGGTGTTTTCCGCATTGAAAAATCTGATAAAGTAAATCCGGATGAACTGGAACTGGAGTTGATCGATTTCGGACTTGATAAAATGGAGGTGGAGGAAAATGAAATTATCATTTATACTTCTTTCACTGATTTTGGAAAGATGCAGAAAGGTCTAGAAGACCAGGGTATTGCTGTCTCAAAAACCTCTCTTGAGCGCATCCCGACTTCCTATGCAGAAGTAAGCGATGTACAAGTCGACGAGGTACTTGCACTTATTGAACGCTTTGAAGAAGATGACGACGTGCAGGCCGTGTTTCATAACCTGAAGTAAATTTCAGGCAATTGAAGAGATTATTTTCAATAGGTCGCCGGTAATTTTTTTTCTTGTTGCCCGGCGAGCCGGTCGTCTTCATATTTGATATTTTGTCCTAGCGTGCCCCATATTCTTTTCAGTTTAGATTCGCGATCGACGATGGAAACAAAATTGCTTACTGCGGCAAGTTCATACTCAATTGCCGGATCGTCGTGTGGCATTGTGGACATTAATTCTTCCTGAATTGGCAATGATTTGACATCAACGCCGGTTTTTCGTCTTACCGTTGGAAGGAATTCAGCGAGTGATCTGGATTGAAATTTATCAGACGCCAATCCGACTTTTGTAAAGCCCATCTTTTTTGCGTACAGACTTCCGTAATACACATTCTCTGTGCTGTGTTCTGCTTTGGGTTCGATAAAAATATGCTCTGGATTTACTCCAAGTTGCTCTGCATAAAGAGCCATTATTTTCCCTTCAATATATGGGGAATAAACGGCAGAACCTGAGTATATTATATTCTTTACTAATCCTTGTTTGTATAAGTAAACAGACCAGATCACCCTTCTCTTCATGATGTCGCTCCAGGTACTGTCTTCAAAGGGAACTCCCGGAACAATAATGGCATCATAAGGTTGTTCCTGAATATTTCGCTTATAAGAAGCAGAAGGGTTGTAAAACATACCCCTGCATGAGAACAGGGTTGTTGATATGAGATAGGCAATTATTAAGAAAGCAAACCGATTGGTAGTTTTCATTGGTTTTAAGTTATGAGTACCGAACGCGACGACTGGCCAATATGTTCAAAATATGGCAATAAATTTCAGTTACAATGCGTTTACGGAAACTATGTAAAAGTCGTAACTTTGTTTATCTTCGCGCCCGTGTTTTCAGGTAAGTATAGAATTCTATCAATTTTCATTGTTTTGGCAGTTTTGTCCTCTTGCCGATACAATAAAATGCTTAAAAGTACCGACCTGGAAGCGAAACAGGCTTATGCAATAAAGCTTTACGAAAAGAAGAAGTATTACAAAGCACTGCCGTTATTTGAAGAGCTGATTACAATGTTCCGTGGTACAAAGAAGTCTGAAATGACTTATTACTACTATGCCTACACGAACTATTATCTGGAGGATTATGAAACTGCAGGTTATGACTTTGGTAATTTTGCCAATTCATTTCCCGCCAGCCAGTATGCAGAAGAGTGTGCTTATATGCATGCCTATTGCTACTACCTTGATTCTCCAGAGTATGCCTTGGATCAGTCTAGTACTTTGAAGGCCCTGAATGAACTTCAACTATTCATAGACCAGTTCCCGCATAGTACCAGAATAGAAGAGTGCAACAAGCTAATTGACAAATTAAGGTATAAGCTTGAAACAAAAGATTACGAGAATGCAAAGCTATATTACCACATGCAGGAATATAAAGCAGCATATACAACATTCAAAAACCTGCTGAAGGAGTATCCGGCAACTTCATACAAGGAGGAGAGTATGTTTCTGGCGCTTAAATCAGCGTACCTCCTTAGTGAAAACAGTGTTGATACAAAAAAGGCAGAGCGGTATTCAATTGCACTTTCAGCTTATAGCGAGTTTACCTCTGCTTACCCTGAAAGCAAATTCAGGAAAGAATCTGAAAATATTGCCGAAGATTGTAAGAAGCGCCTTGAAAAATTAAGCGCAATGAATTGAAAAAGTAAAATAAATATCAATAATAACTACTATGAGCAATTACAAAGCAGACATCAACACGACAGTTACCCGCGACGTTACTGAATTCGAAAAAGAGACTCGCAACATTTATGAGTCAGTAGTGATTATGGCAAAACGTGCCAACCAGATCAGCAATGAGATAAAAGAAGAGCTGAATGGCAAGCTTTCTGAGTTCAATACAACGGCAGATACGCTGGATGAAATTTTTGAGAACCGTGAACAAATCGAGATTTCAAAATATTATGAGCGTCTTCCAAAACCTACGCTGATCGCTGCACAAGAATTTCTTGAGGATAAAATTTACCATCGCAATCCTGCTAAGGAGGCGAAATAATATCTATCCGATACTTATAAAAAGGCGGTCTCCTCATAGAGATTGCCTTTTATTGTTTACAGGACTAGCAAACATCTGATAAGAATATTCAGAACCATTACTAAGTTCAAATTAATCAAATAATTTTTCTGCTATAAAACCTTACCTTTACTGAAATGATGCGTGGAAAGAAAATACTGGTTGGAGTCACGGGAAGTATTGCTGCATATAAATCAGCATTCCTAGTCCGGCTACTGGTGAAAGAAGGTTGTGATGTGAAAGTGGTGATGACCGATACCGCAAAAGATTTTGTCGCGCCGCTTACTTTTTCAGTCCTATCAAAAAGTCCTGTAGCAAGTGCCTTTGCAAACCGTGAAACCGGCGAATGGACCAACCATGTCGAACTCGGCCTGTGGGCTGATGCAATGGTGATCGCTCCGGCCACAGCCAACACGATAGCAGCCATGGCATCAGGTATTTGCGACAACTTGCTTTTGGCAGTTTATCTGAGTGCGCGGTGCCCTGTTTTCATTGCGCCAGCAATGGACCTGGATATGTGGAAACATCCATCCACAGTTTCCAATCTTGAAAAACTGAAGTCATTCGGGAACCAAATAATCACGCCTGCATTTGGAGAGCTTGCCAGCGGATTAACAGGAGAGGGTAGGATGGAGGAGCCGGAAAATATCCTGGCTATGCTGAAAAATTTCTTTTCACAGGATCTTCCTCTTAGCGGTAAAAAAGTTCTGGTGACGGCCGGACCTACCTATGAAAATATTGACCCCGTTCGTTTCATTGGAAACAGATCCTCCGGAAAGATGGGTTTTGCAATTGCCGATGAACTGGCAAAACAGGGGGCAGAAGTCGTTTTGGTAGCTGGTCCTTCAGCACAGAACATCAACCGCAATTCCGTTCAAAGGATTGATGTGGAGTCGGCCAAAGAGATGTATGATGCCTGTATGCAGCATTCAGAAAGCATGGATGTGATCATTATGGCTGCAGCCGTTGCGGATTACAGGCCTGAATCAACATCAACACAAAAGATTAAAAAGCAAAATAATTCTTTGTCTGTTTCGTTAACTCCAACCGAAGATATTTTGTCCGAGCTGGGTAAAAGAAAAAAGGGTCGGCAGGTCATTGTTGGCTTTGCACTTGAAACCTCAAATGAACTGGAAAATGCTAAGGAAAAATTAAGAAAAAAAAACCTGGATTTTATCGTATTGAATTCTCTCAATGATACAGGCGCAGGGTTCAATCATGATACAAACAGGATCAGGATGATTGACAGTGCCATGAATACTCAGGAATTTGACCTCAAATCAAAGACAGAGGTTGCCAAAGATATTGTGCATGTTATTGTTGAACATTTGAACAGCATAAAAGCATGACATTGAATTTTCATTTGTACTTTTCCATCCTCAATATCATTTGAATCAATGAGCTTAAAAAAATCTTCAACGCAGTTTTTTCTTGCCTTTCTTGCTTACTGCTTACTACCAACTGCCTATTTTTCTTCCGCCCAGGAACTCAATTGTCAGATTTCTGTCCTCACTCCCCAGATCCAGGAGTCCAATAAGACCATCTTTGAAACCCTGCAGAACCAGATCAGGGATTTCATGAATAACAGGAAATGGACAGGAGATAATTTCGAAAGTAACGAGCGCATTGAATGCAGTATGATCATCAATGTTACTGAAAGAGTTAGTACAGATGAATTTAAGGCAACCATTCAGATCCAGAGCCGCAGACCGGTTTATAAGACCTCCTACAATTCTCCGATGATCAATCACCAGGACAATGATTTCAATTTCAGATATGTCCAGGATCAGGTGCTTGACTTTGACGAAAACAGCATTGGAACCAATCTGACAGCAACGCTTGCTTATTATGCATACATGATCATTGGTCTTGACTACGATTCATACAGTGCAGATGGAGGAACGCCTTACTTTCTCAAAGCGCAAACGATTGTGAATAATGCCCAGAGCATTGGTGAGCGAGGATGGAAAGCTTTCGAAAGTCAGCGGAACAGGTATTGGCTGGTAGAAAATATATTGAATGTACAATTCAGACCCATGCGCAATTGCCTTTATAAATACCATCGACTTGGTTTTGATAAAATGAATGACAATGTAATTGAGTCAAGGGTCACCATTCTTGATGCACTGCGACCTTTGAAGAATGTGTACAATGACAGGCCGAATTCATTTTTCATGCAGTTCTTTTTTAATGCCAAGGCAGACGAATTGGTAAACCTTTATCAGCAGGGAACACCTGATGAAAAAACTCAGGTTACGCTGTTGTTGTCTCAGATCGATCCCGGAAATATTGCCAAGTATAATACGATTGCCTCCGGAAAATAGTGATATGAAAATCATGGCTTATTTATATTTTGAAAAAAGTCATTAAAAACCAGTCACCAAATCACATTGTCGCTGCTCGAAAATCCTTCTTTCCTCGCTTTCAGGCAAATCGATTTCAGAAGATTTATTTTTTCAAAATTCATGCTTACGCTGGCATTGCAAATACAATTTGTGGTGCTAAGCTGGCAAGTGTATGAGATCACGCACGATCCATTGTCTTTGGGGTTGCTTGGTCTTGCAGAAGCTATCCCTGCAGTAGGCCTTGCTTTGTATGGAGGATATGTAAGTGACAGGAATGATCGCAGGACAATATTGGTCAGGGTTATTGCGCTTCAGCTTCTTGTGTCAATTGCCCTTCTGTGCGTTTCATATTACTACACCCATGAACATGCACTCACCAAGGCCACGCCATTTTATATCATTATGTTTTTTGTTGGAATACTGCGTAGTTTTTACAGCCCTGCCCAGTTTCCTTTGATGACGCAGGTTGTACCGCGGGAGGCGTATGCAAATTCATCTGCATGGAACAGCACCTTCTGGCACATTGGTGTAGTTGCAGGATCAGCAGGTGGAGGAATCATGCTCAGTATGATCGGTAAAAATTATTCATATGCTGTTGTGCTCGTACTCATTCTGTTTTCGATCATTCAGATGTGGCGCAT
>CAYHHK010000149.1:0-8850 GCA_964356415.1 uncultured Flavobacteriales bacterium | reverse complement strand
GGAATTAGTGGCAAGATACCTCGTCTAGCCTTAGGCTAGGCGGGGTCGTTTCATTTCCTCTTTAATTGAAGACTTATCGATTCATCTCCTGATTTGTACGGCATGAATGTGACAATAAACTGAAACATCTCATCTGTTGTTCTCATACTTCCTTCGCGTTCTGAAACCACTTGCGGAGGGTTGAAAGGATTGAGTGGGTTGTTTACAGTATTGTCAAAAACTCCTTCCACAAATATGGTGGTTCTTTTTTCCAGTTTTAATATATTTTTGAAAGTGTAAAAATACTGCCAGCGGAAATCCCATTTGGGAATATTGATCAGGTGTATCGTGTCGCCTTTGGGTGAAAGTGCGTAAGCAAGGAAAGATTTTCCGAGCAGATGCATGTGTGGATTTACTGTCAGGATAGAGAGGTCTTCGGGTAAAGTATAGTGTGTTCTGAATTTTTGAATAGTGCCGGGTTGGATCACAAGCGGAGGTTCAATTTTCGAAATGCCGGAAGTGCCAAGAATGAATTCGGCAGTAGGACGAAGCGGCGCTTTGGGGCTGAAGAAAATATTGAAAGTTGTAGAATCTGTTGTGTCAATGGGAGAAGGTCCGTAATGAATATTGTCAAGCAGCAAGATGCCTTTTTGTTTGACACTGTATCCTCCGATGCCTGAAGGATAAAATGATGTTTCAACTCCCGGAAGATAATTGGTAACTGAAGGTGTGAGGAGTGGGTAAGTTCCATCATCATTGGCAAGCCCCAGTTCGCGATAGGCTTCAGCCTTATTCAGCTGTTCGGTATTCACAAACATCTTTCCGTTTTCAAGATTTTTTTTGGCATTGGGCTCATACTGAATCAGGTGCGCATTGATGTGATGTACAAGTTTTTTATTCCCTGCAACAATTTCAATGGCTCTGATAAAAGTATCACATGGCAGCTCAAATGGAATTTTCATCATCATGAAATGATCTTTGTTGTTGCCTTCGATGAAAAAAGCATTTTTCATATGTAGAACGAGGTCTGGTTTTCCGAAAGAACTTTCTTCAGCGAAAAGAGGTGCAGAAGGGGCTTTTGTGAGGTCTCCCTGCGGAGCTCCGTTATGCACCCATTCTGAAATAAGGCTTACTTCTTCATCACTCAGTACTTTTTCATCACGGAAATGATTGTAGGAAGGATCAGCAGGATATGGAGGCATGAAACGGGATCTTGTGACGAGTTCAATGTTACGGGCTTTAGTTGCTGCATCTTCATAGGTAAGCAGGTTGAAAGTGCCGGCAGAACCGGGTCTGTGGCAAGGGGTGCAATTGGTGAAAATGATTTTTGCAATATGTTCTGAATAAGTGACAGGATTTTTTTTTACGCCACAGGAGAGCATGGCAAGAATGAAAATGGTTGTGAGGCAACTGAACAAGTATTTCATGTCAGTCTATCAGACAACCCACGGGCTGCGTTTGAGTAACCTTAATTTTTTTACCGGATGAAATTGCAATTAGTGCATCTTCCAGTTCATGATGTGAGATCACAGTTCTCTTTTTCCCGACGGCATACATCCAGTCATCGATTCTTCCATTGTAGAGCACGGTGGTAGTTTCATTGATTACATAAACGGATGGTGCCACATGGGCATTAAAAGCATTCAGCAATTCCTTGTTGTAGTCCACCAATAATGGGAAATTTATTTTATAAGTTGCCCGGAATTTTTCAATAGAGTCTGATTTTACAAAAGGAGGAAAAACTCCGTAGAACATGATTCCTGCTTCTTTGTATTTTTTTGCAAGTTTATTCAATGTAAGGGAATAATTTTCACATGCAGGGCAATCGGGCAGCATGAAAATAAACACCGAAGCAACGAATTTTCTCGTTTCATACATTCTGAATATTTTGTCATCAGGTGTTTTTAGCACCGACGAAAGAATTTCAGGCGCATTTATTCTCTTTTGAGAAAATCCATGTAGTGCGGAAAGAAGAAGAAAAAAAAGAAGCAATAATTTTTTCATCGGCACAAAGGTAGTAAGCTAAAAGAATCAATACAGCATCGATCAGCAAATAGCCATTCAAATTTATTTTTGAATTTTATGCAGCCTTCACGCACCCCAACCCTAAAGGGCGCCGTCGCACACGATATTATCAGGCATTGGAATGTTTATTTATCACAAAGAAGGAGTTCTTGTGAAATTGAGCGCTAAATAAAATTTGAAGTACTACTCCGGACGTTGGCGCCCTTTAGGGTCGGGATGAACGGAGGCCTTTCGGAAATCTATTTCAACCCAATCAATCACACATTCCCCAATGGGCGCCGCCTTCGCATCGGTACCCGTTATCAAAGGGTACAAGACAGGAAATCTATAAATTCAACAGTTAAATTCCGGATTCAGCTAATGCCTATTTAATAGACATCGTTGAAAATGTGAACCATAAGGATTAAATTTAAGTTTGTTAATACATCACTTACAGCTTAATCAGTAGGTAATTATCTTGTTGGTATGTGCGTGTTGCAAGTGCCTTTGGATGATACGCTGAACATCGCGGTTGTCAGCATATGTTTTAATAAAAAACTTGAACTGGTCAGGGTTTTCTGCTGAAAACGCTGTGTCCAAATATCCAAAACCGATATACCGGCCATTCTCAACAGCGACCACGGATTGTTCACTTCTGTTTCTTCCTTCGCCGAGAATAAAAAAATTCCGGTTTTCATATTTCCATTTTCTGATCAGCTGAATGACGCGCTTATTATATTCGGCAGGATCTTCTTTACCTATACATGCGCCATTGCATTGCTTTACATGGTATCTGAAACAAGCATATTTGATGTCATACAATCCACATAGCTTCTGGCAGAGATTGTATTTTTCGACTTGTGCATCCAGGATTACGGAAGCCTCTTCAGCATTGCGGACAGTGATCAGCGGTTCTTCATCATTCGTTTTTATCCGCGCAGTTTTGAGGGTGAAATACCCATCTTCAGTTACTTTTTTAAAGATACCCCACTGGTAATAGGATTCACGCTGCATCCTGTTGTATCGTGGTTTGTGTTTTTTTATTTCATCTGATTCAAGCAGTAGTGCAACCAATTCACTGCCTGTAAGTTCGTAGGTAATACTACTGATCTCAGTTTTCATGGAAAGGGATTTTGGATTGTCCTTTTCAGCAAAATGACTTAATGCGCGCTTCCTGATGTTCTTACTTTTGCCGATGTAAATAATGTTTCCTTTTTCGTTGTGAAAATAATAAACACCTGTTTCTTCAGGCAGCCGGTTTACGTCATCCCTGTTCAGGTTAGGCGGCAACTTCATCAGTGAAGGATCATTATTTATGCTCTTATTAATAATGCCTTGCTGATCTTTAGACATCAGGAGGTCGAAGAGTTTTACGGTTGCAAGGGCATCTCCGGAAGCCCTGTGGCGTGCATCGTTGCTGATGCCAAGCTGGGAGCAAATATTACCCAATGAATAAGACCGATGACCGGGAATTAGTTTCCGCGCAAGCTTCACGGTGCAAAGGGTACTCCTGTTGAAGCTGAATCCTAGTGACCTGAATTCTTCGCGGATAAAACCGTAGTCGAACTGGGCGTTGTGTGCTACAATTATTTTGCTGTCGGTGAGTTCAACAATGTCCTTGGCGACTTCATAAAACTTTGGAGCATCGGCCACCATCTCATCTGAGATGCCGGTAAGGCGGGAAATAAATGGCGGGATGTTTTTTTCGGGATTGATGAGGGTGGAATATTCCTTCACAACTTTTTCGCCGTCATGAATAAAAATCGCGATCTCGGTAATTTTTTCAAACCGCGCATTTCCCCCTGTCGTTTCTATGTCAATAACAGCGAACATCTATGTTCACGAATTTAGTTTAGGTGGATGTGGTCTAACGATGGCCAAAAGAAAATTCTGATCCTTTTATCAACAAAAAAGCATCTCTTTATGGAGATGCTTTTTTGATTAAGTTGATGTTATGGTTATTCAGCAATGAGTTTGCCTGTAGCTACCATGCGTTCTTCGTCGAGGACCATGTAATAATATATCCCTGCTGCAAGACCTTCGCGGTCAATTTTAAATTCCACTTCATTCTGAGCACGGTTGAAAATGTTCACCGAACTATGATTAACAATCTCGTTTCCGGTTGCATCCATCATTCTCAGTTCAGGCTGCTGTAAGGCATTTTTGGTTTGCACTTTCAGCAAGGCCTCCTTAATAACAGGGTTAGGATAAATGGAATTTACGATGATGTTATCATCAACTTCCTGTACATCAACGCTAGTTGCATATCTTGCAACATAAGAACCCGGGGAAGTAAAGTCTCCACCCGCAACGAGATAGCCGTTGAAGTAGCAAAGGGCGCGGATTCCATTGTTAAAAGTTTCTGCGCCTGCAGTATCCCAAGGAACTGTTTTAGTCCTTTTTGCAAGATTTGCGGCAGTATGTACACCTGTAACACTAAAAACACCTCCTGCATAAATAGTTCCGGTGGCTGTATTTCCTGTACCCACTGAAGTCGAAATAAAGCAATTTACCTGATCATTTACTCCAGAAGAAAATGCACTTACTGCAGTACCCCAAAATCCATTGGAGAATACACATACTGTAGATGAGGGAGCGCCATTTATATCACCTCCAATGAAAAGGGAGGGTGAATTTGTACTTGGATAAATGAATGAATTGAGTGCGTAAACCCCAATACCTTGAGCAGGCCCTCCCGCTGGCAAATCGAGCCAAAGAGTTCCTCCTGGATTCAGCTTATTAATCCATGGTGCTGAGCCCTGACCACCAACATATAACTCATTTGAGTGTTTTGCTATTGCATAAACGCCGGCTGAGCATTTTGATGGAGCCCCATCGCCTAATTGCTGCCAGGTGTTTGAAACTAATTTTGCAATTCGGGAAACTGAAGAAGTTCCGGATTGAAAAAATAAACCGCCTGCAATAAGGGTGTTATTCCAGTTATAAAAACATTTTACTTCTGCACCGGTTGCGCCACCCAATCCTCCATTGTCTGTAGCTACCCATGAAGTCCCACTGAGTTTTGCAACATTCCCAAACAAACTACCACTCACCGTAAATGAACCTCCGGCATATAAGGTACCGTTAAATGAAATAAGGGCATTTACTCTAGGAGTAGTTGTACCGGTCAGATTGCCAACAGCAACCCAAGAGGCTCCATTCCATTTTTTCACGCAACCTGTAAAATCGCCACCTGCATAAAGTTCACCATTGTGAACACAAAGTGCGCGAACCTTACCATTCGGGCCCGTTCCCATCCCTACCCACTGTGCAAATGAACTGTGCATCAGAAAAATTGAAATAACTGCAAGTACTAATCTTTTCATATGATTTATTGGTTTATTGATTTGAAATTTTGCGGTTGCAATAATAAGTGAATTTTGCTTAGTAAAAGCCTTAAAATGATTTTATTTGATTGAAAAAAATCCGAAAAGGCTACTTTTTATACACAAAATTAATCGCACTGCATTGCGTCATGTCGGAATTCAGTGTGATGTAACGCTTTTCTTTGCCATCCATAAAATAGACGACAGCGGAATTGGGAGGCTTGCTTCCGAGGTTTTCGGCAAAAAGAACCATGTAGTTGTTTGTATTCTCTAAAAGGTTCAGTGTTATTTTCTTTTTCTCTTTTACAACGCCATAGTTTTTAAGAACCCAGTCACCATTAAAAAAAATTGAGAGGGTATCTCCGTCAATAATGTGATTGTCATAAATGTAAACATCAATTGTAGGTTTGCTCAGCTTGATGGTTTCCGTTTTCATCACGGTGCGGTTGCGGACGTGTTGCGGGACATTTTTCGGAAGCATTTTTACGTCGGGATTCACAGGTTCTCTGAGAACTGCTTGCGGAGGAGAATTTGGAGGCGCAATTTTCGCTTGTTTCTTTTCGGGATGATCAGGAAGGATCAATGTATCAACCCTTGTTTTCCATATTTTCAAAGAAAGATCGTTTGATGCAGTAAAGAGGGTTGTGTCACCGGGGGCAAAAGCATAACCATTTACGGCTGACTGATGCCCGATGAGTTCCTGTTCAATTTTCTTTAAAGCAGGATTCCAGATGCGCACCCAGTTGCCCACATTCCCGGTTACCATATAATGCCCGTCATGTGAGAAGGCAATATTGCTTGGTGTTCCTGCTTTGAACCACTGGATTGCAGTTGTCTCCAACTGTCCGAGGGTAAGTTTCCAGATCTGAATTGTACCGTCTGTACTCCAACTCAACACACCACTACCCGGTAACATGCGGAGTTTTTCCACGGGTGAATTGCCGGTAAAAAGCTGCTGTACGATTTCGTCTGTTCTGGGATTGATCACATAGAGGTATTTTCCAAGTGCAATGATGAGTGCGCTCCTGTCAGGGGTAATGACGCCTGCAGTGATGGAATCTGTAAAATCATATATTTTAATGATGTCCTGAGTCAGGTCGGAACGCGTTTTATACAAGCGGTTGTAGCCGTTGAAATAAATGAATCCGTCTGCGATGGAGAAGGCGGCGAATTTCATTCCTGAGTATTCGGAACGTGTGAGATTATTGATGATTTTCTTTTCTGCAAAATCGTACACCCTGATCTCTCCATTTACAGAAGTTGAAATGAGCAGGTTATTGGTCGTATTGAAATCGATGTTGTTAATGGTCTTTGAATGTGCGGAAACTTTGTTTTCAACTGCTCCTGTTACTGCGGAACGAAAAATGATGCTTCCATCGGTATTGCCCTGGATCAAAACCGGCTCATCAGGTTTGGTTATCAGCATGCATGGATTGGCAGAAAAATCCCGGACTGTTTTTGCCAGCTTGAAAAGTTGTGCAGATGCAGCAAACTGAACCAAACATAGTATGCCAACGAAAAATATTTTTTGAATTTTCTTCATCCTGATTTGAATATCAAAAGTAATCATCAAACCTTGGCGAAAGATGAATTGTAATGTTGCTTATCAACTATAAACCTGTAAGAAAACACGGGTATTTTTCATACTTCCTCCTAAATTAATGAATGAGATAATATTGAATAGAAGGAAGATGGGATGACAAAGAGTCTAATGCGATTTTTTCGCTGACTGAAGTATTTTTGATGCATTTAACCCTTCAGTTGCATTCGGATAAGTGGGGGATAACAACAATGCTTTTTCAAAATTGAAAACAGCGCTATCGGCATTTTGGATTGTAAAATAGGCGCCACCGAGATTAAAAAGTATTTCAGCATTTGCGGAGTCATATTGCAATGCATGAAGCATTGTGTTGATAGATTCAATAAAATATTTTTCACTTCCCAGTTTCATGCCTTGTTTGAAATAATGCTCTGCGAGCACTTTGTTTGGAGTGATCAATTCGGGGCTCAAGGGATTTATAGCCTTCGCTTTATTCCACCATAGTTCTGCATTTTCAAAATCGTTTTTCCAGCTGTATGCAACACCCATGTTTATATATCCGTCAATTTTTTTAGGATAGATATTGATTCCTTTTTGCAAATAGGCAAAACTCTGATTGATCCATTTTTCTTTTTCAGTATCTGTTGACTCCGCTGCTAAATTCAAACATGCAATGCCGGCATTCAATTGTGACTTTGCGCTGTTTGGGGTTTGTTTCACGTCAGCGAGAAACAGGGTGTTATTGTCTTTCCAGTCCCCGCAGCGCAGGATATTCCGGATCGTAAAGAATGAGATGACGGAAGTAATCAGAAGTAGCGATATTGTTTTCTGTAATTTTAGTTTTTCAAATGCGTTGATGAAAAATGCAACAATTGCTAGGCAGAATCCGATTCCCGGTATAAACACAAATCGCTCAGCCAAAGGGGTTCCTGTGTTGAAGAATAAATTGGAAACCACTGAAAAAGTTATAAGGTAAAATAGAATGCTAAATGAATATACCGGTTTTCTTCTGAAATAATAGAATGCAAAAACAAGCAATCCTACGTGAATTGCTATGGATAAAAGTACAAGCGGGTTGCTGAAATCGGTGAGCGGTATCTGGTTATAGTTGTAGTCGTATGAAAGATGCAAAGGGAAAATGAGAAGTTTGAAGTAGAGGAGCCATGTGAGAAAAATGGTTGCATAATGTTGAGCAGAAGTAGCATCTGCAAAATGATTATTGAGAACATCTTCACTCATCGTTCCTGCATTCTCATTTGTTGCCAGAAACCGGAACAGAAGAAACAGGCATGCCATTGCTCCGAACAAAAAGGAGGAGGTTATTATTTTTTTTTGCGTGGATTCAGAAAGCAAAAAAAGCATGAGTGGAAATGCTGCCAGAAAAGTAATCGCAGTTTCTTTACTCATGAGGGAGAGGAAAAAAAAGAGGGCAGCTACACGTAAATGCTTTGAACTTGCTGACTTTGCATACTGAAACAACTGAATGGCTGCAAGAAGAAAAAACAGCAAACACAACAGGTCATCCCGTCCTTTGATGTTGATGACGGACTCGGAATGGACAGGAAGTGAAATGAACAGGAGAGAAGCAGTGAACGCTATTTGTTTCCAGGTTTTTTCTGAAAATGTTGTTTTGATAAGGATCAGCCATTTGAAAAGTAAAACTCCTGAACAGGCATAGAGAAATACGTTGATGAGGTGAGATAGAAATGGGTTGCTGCCGAAAAGTTGGTGTTCGATAGCGAATGTGATTAAGGAGAGCGGCCGGTATCTGATTCCGGCAAGTCCTGCGACATTGCTGTCTGTCATGCCTGCAAATGAATCGTGGCTGAGAATGTTCCAAATGCCTGCAAATCCGGCCTGCGTGAATTTGTTTTTTACAATTACTATGAAATCGTCGAGGGCGTATTCGTTGAAAATGGAAAGACCATATGAAATGCATGCGGCTGCAAAAATCCAAAGCCATAGCCTGTTGCTTTTTTTCGCAGACGATTGCTTTTCCGG
>CAYHHK010000148.1:0-8877 GCA_964356415.1 uncultured Flavobacteriales bacterium | reverse complement strand
GCCACTCTTCCGATCACTGAATATTCCGGATCAACTCCATTGCTGAAAAAGAATGAGAGATTCGGTGCAAATTTATTGATGTCCATTCCCCTTGAGAGATAATACTCTACATAGGTAAATCCATTGGAAATAGTCAGTGCGAGCTGTGTGATCGGATTGGCGCCTGCTTCTGCAATGTGGTATCCGCTTATGGAAACAGAATAGAAATTTCTGATCTTGTGTTTAATGAAATAATCCTGTACATCGCCCATCAACCGCAATGCAAACTCCGTAGAAAAGATACACGTGTTCTGTGCCTGGTCTTCTTTTAATATATCGGCCTGAACGGTTCCACGTACAGCATGCAGCGTTTGTTCTTTGATTTTTTTGTAAACATCTTCAGGTAAAACCATATCACCTGTGACGCCAAGCAACATCAATCCTAATCCATCATTGCCTTCAGGTAATTGGCCCTGGTATGCAGGACGATTAACCTTCGCGTTCTTATAGATGTCATCAATTTTCTTCTGAACTTCTTTCTCAAGTCCATTCTCTTTGATATACAACTCACATTGCTGGTCAATGGCTGCATTCATAAAAAAAGCTGTCAGCATTGGCGCCGGACCATTAATTGTCATTGACACAGATGTCTTCGGATCGGAAAGGTTAAAACCGCTGTACAATTTCTTCGCATCGTCAAGACAACAAATCGAAACACCGCTATTGCCGATCTTTCCATAAATATCAGGACGATACTCAGGATCATGTCCATATAATGTCACGCTGTCGAATGCCGTGGACAATCTTTTTGCAGGCAGTCCGTGGCTTACATAGTGAAATCTTCTGTTTGTCCGTTCCGGTCCGCCTTCTCCTGCAAACATGCGGGTAGGATCTTCACCTTCTCGTTTGAATGGAAATACACCTGCTGTGTATGGAAACTCCCCCGGAAAATTTTCCTGAAGGCTCCACTGCAGTATTTCTCCCCATGCTTCATAGCGTGGCGTTGCCACCTTCGGGATCATCGAATGAGAAAGAGATTCAGTATGTGTTTTTACTTTTACGTCTTTGTCGCGCACTTTATAGATGAAAACCTCGTCATGGTATTGCTGCACTTTTTTCTTCCAGTTCTTCAGCAATTTTTTGTTTTGCCCGTCAAGGAGCAATTCTGTTTCGTGGTAAAGTGCTTCAACCTTTTCAACAATTTTTTCTTTGTCCTTGACAGATGAATTGTTGAACTGCTGAACAGTTGAATGCAAAGCATAAAGTCTGTTAGCAATCTCACTTTGTGCTTTTGACCATTTATTGTACCCGCGAACGGTCTCAGCAATTTCGCTGAGGTATCGGATGCGGGCAGGAGGGATGATGTAGATTTTTTCGCTCATCTCTCCCGATATTTCAAAATGCGATTCAAGTTTTGAATCACATGTTGAATTCATTTTATCGATGATGGATCTGTATAGGCGGTTCATCCCCGGATCGTTGAACTGCGAGGCGATCGTTCCGAAAACAGGAACATCCTCATCCTTCATGTCGAATTTGCTGTGATTGCGTTTGTATTGCTTCTTGACGTCTCGCAGTGCATCAAGGGCGCCGCGCTTGTCGAATTTGTTCAGGGCAATGATGTCGGCGAAGTCGAGCATGTCAATTTTTTCGAGTTGTGATGCTGCGCCATATTCAGGAGTCATCACATACAATGAAACATCGCTGTGCTCAACAATTTCCGTATCGCTTTGTCCAATTCCGGAGGTCTCTAAAATAATGAGGTCGTATTGTGCTGCTTTCAAAATATCCACTGCATCCTGCACATGTTTACTCAATGCGAGGTTACTCTGGCGTGTGGCAAGCGACCGCATATATACCCGTGGGTTGGAGATTGAATTCATGCGGATACGATCACCCAATAAAGCACCGCCTGTTTTTCGTTTTGTAGGATCTACGGAGACGATAGCAATGTTCTTGTCTTTGAAGTCCAGTAAAAACCTGCGTACCAGTTCATCGACGAGAGAGGATTTTCCTGCGCCACCGGTTCCGGTGATTCCTAAGACAGGAGTAGAAGCCCCCCGGGCCCCCGAAGGGGGAGTGGAGCTTGAGTTTAAGGTTTTTTCATTTTCTTTTGGCGAGTGACCAACTGATCGGACCTTTGCAAATAATTCTTTGAAATGCTCGTGATCATTTTCTGCATAGGATATCAGTTGCGCAATTGTTGACCACTTTCTTTCCTGCAGATCCTTTATCCATCCATTCGATAGAAAACTATATTTCTGTTCTTGCGGGCTGTTTTTTTCACCCTTCCCTTTGGGAAGGGAAGGGGATGGGCTTCCCGCCTTTTCCAAAAGGTCATTTATCATACCCTGCAATCCCATTGTGCGTCCATCATCGGGATGGTAAATGCGGGCAATGCCGTATTCCTGAAGTTCCCTGATCTCTTCAGGTAAAATAGTTCCGCCGCCACCACCAAAAATTTTGATGTGTCCGCATCCTTTTTCTTTAAGGAGGTCGAACATGTATTTGAAATATTCCATGTGCCCGCCCTGGTAGCTTGTCATGGCAATGGCTTGTGCATCTTCCTGAATGGCGCAATCAACCACTTCAACAACGCTGCGGTCGTGACCGAGGTGTATTACCTCAGCTCCGCTGGCCTGAATGATCCTGCGCATGATGTTGATGGCAGCGTCATGTCCGTCAAACAGGGAGGCAGCGGTTACAATTCTGATCTTGTTTTTTGGGTGGTATATTTCAGGCTTTTTCATTTCAGGCGGTAAATTGCAAAAATAGAAAAATTGCTGTGCCTGCCTACCTTAAATTATCGAGTAAGCCACGACCTATTTTGGTATTTGAGAAAGAGGGGTGACAAAAGCAATCCTTTGATTCTAAGCAGGATTCCTGTAGGCGTTTCCCCGGGAAGGTCCTTTACTCCATTGTTGAAACCTGGAGTCACATCCGGAGACAACAATCAGAAATTATTCGCTTCCGAAACCCGGCAATTGAAAACTGCAGATACGCCAGTAGTCAAATTCCATTTTAAAATTAAGGAATGCCTTGCCGGTATAAACCGGAGTTTTTCCATTTTCCGGCCTTGTTGAATAACTCAATTGCATGCGAACCGAAGCAAACTGTTCTTCAAGGTCGAATCCCACATGTTCGATGGAGCTTTCTTTAATCTCCACCGGATGAAATGCCTCCTGAAATGTTTGTATGATGCCGGAGATTGAATCACCGTCATATTGCTTTCCCCTGTATGTGACTTCAGATGTGAGGTCTGACTTGTCAAATTCCGGAATCCAGCTTCCCGTTAAAACTTTTTCAATGAACTCCGTTGCATACCTTCTGAGATCGTAGTCATGATTCGGGTGGAATGTTTCATAAACAAAATGATTTATCATTCCGTCAACCTGGATATCATCAACTTCATGTTCGAAGAATTCTTCCGTGATAAATCTGTAGATGAGTTCATCGTCATATTCACAAATGCAACTGAAATTAATCTGGTTTTCCCACAGGATATTCAAAAGCCTGCTGAGTTCCTCGCTTATTTCTTGTATTGTCAGCTCATGAAGCGGTTTAAAAGCGGGCCGACCGATCAGGTCATAGACTTTAATTTGCTTTGCGTCTTCAAATTGCCTTTCGAAATTATAGATATTCGAAAGCCATTGATTTTCGATTTCAGGATCGAGCTTAGTTGTATCGCACATCATCATTCCATGCTCCATTTCAAGTTTCAGTTTGAGAAGGAGATTTTCAGCTTTTAATTCGTCTTGAGAGTTCATTTTTTTTTTGGTTTTAAATTGTTTAATTGAATTTTAATTATCAATTGTGGAGATAACTTTAATTGATTTTTTATTTCCATTATTAATAAAATCAGTGCAAAACTACCTGATGGTAATTTCCTGTAAAACCAATAAAATAAAATTTTTTCTCTTTTAACCCCCGTTGTAAATTACAAACGGAAAATCCTGCATTGCATTCCCTGAGAAAGCAACAGGATTCTCATTCGCAGAATGATTCGAAATTTGTGTTTGCTTCTCAGGGCGTTTTTTGTTGTCCAGCCATAGAAACAAAATGGCGAGTGAAGCGAAGAAAAGGATTGCCAGGGCAGTGATGAATGACTCAGAAGCAGCGCTTGGCTTACGGATGGGGTTGGTTGACATAATTACCTCCTTGTTTAAATTGTTAAGAATGAAAGGGAGGTAGATATGTTGTGAAGCGGAGTTATTTCAGTTTGGTGAAGTTATATCAATACTAAGTTCAAATTAATCCAATAATGTTTCAGGTATAATGCCGATAGAGTAGCTGTTATTATTCAAAATGCGGAAGGCGCATTGGACTATTACAGATTCCGAATCGGTATTGAAAGGTAAACGAAACGAAAGCTTTTTTATTTTAAGTTCAAGAAAAAAACAATTTACGAATGGCGGGTTATACCGATTCTTCCGGATATAAATAAGTAAAAGGGTTGCGGATCAGTCTCAGTAATTGCTTTAAAAATTAAACCAATTGTTATTCAAACACCTGGTACAAGCCCCAAAAGACGATGAGCATGGATATGGATCCAAACCCATAGAGAAGCATGTGATAAAATTCAGGAAACGGATTCACCATGGCGATCACGCAGCCAATAAATCCGAGGATCGATCCGGCGGCAATGTATATAAAACCAACACCCTGCTTCCTTAGTTGTTTCTTCTTTTTAAAAGCCTGCAGGTGTTCTTCAATTGATGCTTCATCGCTGCCTTGAGCAATCATTTGTTGTCTGATCCGTTCATGATCAAAATTATTTTTTATCCATTGCTCAATGACTGCCGGATCGATTGAAGTTGTATCTGCCATGCTTTCCTACATTAATATTAAATATGTGAATACATTGGTGAATAGGAATTCAAATATATTAATACTTTTTAAGCATTAAAAATAAAACGAGTATGTTCTTTTTTTGGATTCAACGGCATTGGATTTTATTTTCAAGCATGCTTTGATATTTCCTTCAGCACCATCCTTGACCTTGCTTTATATCCTGTCGTAGCATAAGGCAATTGTGCTTCTATACTCAATTTTAATTCCTGCTTAAGTTCAGGATAATTCTTGCAGAGGTTACCTATTACTGACATCGCAAAAACATGTACTGCCACAGGTTGCTTTTTGTCGTTGAGCAACTGAAAGCAAATTTCAGCAGCCAATCCCTCGAGAGCCTTTGGGATTTTGATAAATTGTAAAAGCCGAAGTGTATTTCGGATGACAGCATTGTGCAGATCCTTTTTCTTTAAGTTAAGCAGTAATTTTTTCAGGTGTTTTGAAATGAGTTGCGGGTGTTCAATGGCGATGTAACTCAATGGCCAACCCGCACGCTGCGTCACACGGTATTCTCCTTTGAGGAATAGGGAAACCAGTTCATCAAATTTTTGCTGGTTATTGCCAACCCATTTGATGATTTTGTTCGTTTGCTTTTTAGAATGTTCTTTCAGGATTTCTTCACGTAGATCCATGGTTACTAAATACTAATCAAAACGAATATACCAATTACCAATTACCAATATACCAATTACCAATGATACTCGACCAACTGATATGGCTATGATATTATGGAAGAAACTTATCTATCTTATTTGGCAGGATATAAATGAGTGGGGTGATGGCAAACATAAACAGACTTACGAGTGGAACAAAAAAACTGAAAATTACCGCAATTAGATATACCACCGGGGAAATAAGGAAAAGGAATTTTGCAGTATCGCTTACTTCTTTAGAAACTTCCCTTTCAAGCAGTGATTTTCTCTTGAGGCCATAACTCCATTGAATATAAAGGCTGAGGTTGCACATGCTCAGGTTGGCTCCGTAAATCAGAATTGAAAACCATTTCAATGGATGTTCTGCAAGCAGTTTAGTGCTGAAGGGGACAAGACAGACGACCATATAGAAAAGTACCCCGAGGTAAATGAAGTACCTGTTGCTTCGTCCGATGTATTCAAACATAACACGATGCCCGAACCACATTATGCCAAGAACAATAAAACTAATGATATAGCAGAGGAAATTGTATTTGACTGAATCAACGGCATGAACAAAATTTTGCCATGAATCCAGTTCAACTTCAGGAAATTTTAATTCAAGAACCATCAAGGTCATTGCAATCGCGAAGATGCCATCACCCAACGCTTCGAGGCGGAGGGATTTCATGGGGAGTTTGTCGTGGGACATAATTACTTGACTTTTTTCTGCCACGAATTTCACGAATTTTCACGAAGAATAAAAGAAAAGTTCTTGAAATTAGTGACTGGATTTTAAAGAATTCAGGTAGTCGCTTATTTGCCCTCTGAATTTCCCATTCATCTCTCTCTTCATCTCCTCCTTCTGCGAATCATACCTCACAAAGGAAAGGAAGTAAGCATTGTTTGGTAATTCCTCATTGTTGAAACGGGTTTTGTATCTTACATTGTGAAATGCAATGGTATCAAGCGATGAAATAATTTCACGAATCGTTTCACTTTTTAGTTTTTCTTTTTCAGCATCAGTCTTATTTTCCAATGAATTGTAAAGTGAATCCAAAATCTTCGTTCCACCAAGCAGATGTTTTGCATAACGATTGTAATCTTCCTGCTCATTGCGGTAGGTTTCCAGTTGTGATGATTGTATTCCGAACTTACTTGCAAGAAATTTTTCCGCTCCCGTTTCGCCAATAGCGCTGGCCAGGTTTTCATTGAAGTCAACTGAACTTTTCAGGTAGATCGTGGCATGTGTCATCTCATGGATGATGAGTTCGGCCAGCTGTCCTTCATTGCGTTTCAGCATGCCTGAAAAAACAGGATCACGGAACCAGCCCAGTGTACTCCATGCGCTGACGGATGAAAATTCCACGTCGAAGTTTTGCTTTTTCAACTGAGTTGCTTCGCTTTCCCCTTTGGCAAAGTCGAAAAATCCTTTGTAAGAGACATTTCCTAGTAGAGGGAAGGCCCAGTTGTATGCTTTCAACCTGAATTTTTCTGCGGCAGTGAGATTCATCAGAAGGGGTTTGCCGTGCTGATTATAAATTGTGGAATAATTCTTAGTCGGTTTTAAACCAAGCGAATCGATGGCGAATCGTTTTATGTCTTCGATCAGCGTTAGTTTTGCTCTTAATGAATCAGGAAAGGCAGGATCTGCAAGGACTTCCTCAATCGGTTTTGCATTCCATACAATGGAAAGTTGTCCCCTTAGTTGGTCAATGCCATAGGCAACCAGACTGAAATTGAAAGTGACATAAAAAATGACTGCAATAAAGATGAATTCAAAAAGATTCCTGAAAATTTTGAAAATACTTTTCAATTAAAATTGAATTTAAAGAAAATTCCTTGCAGATTAACTACAGATAATATGTAAAAATACTGACCGCAGATTCACAGATTGATTTTTTCAAGCGCGAATTAAATCTGTGAATCTGTGGCATATATATTTTTAGATATTTAACACCAGCCTTAAGGTTGATTCGCAGAAAAGTCTTTGTTTTCTCTTAGCCATCAATAGGAATGTCCAGTTAGATTACTTCTGTGCGTTGGATTACAGCTACAGCTTGATAAATTTATTTTGCACAAATTCTCCTTTTGTATTTATCTGAAGGAAGTAAATTCCCGGTTTGAAATTTCCGATATCCAGGGTTTGATTTTCAAAAGAAGCAATTTCAAAAACCTTACTGCCGGTCATATCAAAAACAACAATGTTTGCTTTGCCATTCAGCCCGACAATGTGCAGTTTATCTGATGCAGGGTTTGGAAAAATTTGAATGGCGCTGAAGTTTGTATTTGGTTTCTGAACGCCTGTTGTATTCAGCGTACCGAGCTTTGCAATGTAGTAGCCGGCATAATAGCCCGTACTGATTAGCAGACTGTCATTTCCAAAAGTTGTATTTTGTTCATAGATGCCTGTGATAAAGATGTTGCCATTCTGATCCCTGTGTAAAGCAGAAGATGTTAATGTATTGGATGACGTTCCGGAGATCTGAACCCATTCAGCATTTCCAGAAGCATTGAATTTCGTGATAAAAATATCTACCGCACCCAAACATGAAACAGAGATTGTATCAAATGTTGCCGGGTTGCGGAAGTGTCCGGTTGTATAAAAATTTCCTGCAGTATCGGTGGTAATGGCAGTAGATAATTCAGCTCCGAATGTTACACTTCCCTGGTGGTTTGCCAATAACTGATTGCCTGAAGCATCATGTACGGCTGTAAAAAAATCGTAGTAACCATAAGTGACAAGTGTAGTGGTGTCAAGGTACATCGTGTCACCTTTGAAAATGCCTGTGGTGTAACAATTTCCGGTCAGATCAGAAGCGATGCCTGAAGGTTCCTGGTTTCCCGGACCTGATCCTGCACGGCCCCACAATGCAGTTCCGGCAGAATCAAATTTAGAAATGAAAGCATCCATACCAGTATTGGTATAGTTTAATGTGTCGTTGCCAAAAACAATTTGCGGACTGTTGAATGTTCCGGTTACATAACAATTTCCAGATGCATCTACATTGAGTGCATTCACAAGATCAACAGAAGTTCCTCCAGCGCTGTGGGCTGAAAGAAAATTCCCATTTGCATTCAGTTTAACAACAAAGATATCGTTACTGGCATTGTTTGCTGTAAGCGAAATACCTTCGAAATTGATACTTTGTTCGAATGACCCAGAAATATAGAAATATCCGTCTGCATCCATTCCAATTCCATTTCCATAATCAGATCCTGTTCCTGAACCTTTTTTCACCCAGGCCACATTTCCATTCCCGTAATATTTTGCAACAAAAACGTCTGGTAAAGGACCGGTAGATGCAATGGTATCATGGCTGCTGAAAATGGATACGCCATTGAAAAATCCTGTAACATAACAGTTGCCTGAAGTATCGGTGATGATTGAAGTGATCAGGTTGTATGGTGGTGAATT
>CAYHHK010000147.1:0-8976 GCA_964356415.1 uncultured Flavobacteriales bacterium | reverse complement strand
CTCAAAACCTCTCAAATCCCGAGAAGAAAAAATTCGCTTCAATATCTGCATTCGCATCACTGTCGCTTCCATGAACAGCATTTGCATCAATACTCTTTGCAAATAAATTGCGGATGGTACCGGGCGCAGCCTTTGCAGGATCTGTAGCTCCGATCAGGGTCCGGTAATCTTCAACAGCATTTGATTTTTCCAATACAGCAGCAATGATCGGTCCTGAACTCATGTACTTTATAAGATCGTTATAAAAAGGACGTTCCTTATGGATGGAATAAAACTGTCCTGCACGCTCAGGCGTAAGTTGTAGGTATTTCATAGCAGTTATTTTGAATCCTGCCTTGATGATCTTGTCAAGAATTGCTCCTGCATGTCCGTTGGCAATGCCATCGGGCTTGATCATTGTAAATGTTTTGTTTGACATAAATTTTATTTCGGGCAGCGAAAGTAAGAATTTTGTTGATTCCGAGAATTGGAAAATAAATCTTGTGCAGGTGATTCACGATTCACCCTCTCACCCTTTCACCCACTCTCCAACTCTCCCCATCTCCCCCTCTCCGTTTCTCCCCGCCTCTCTCACCAAAAGTTGGATTCTTTATAAATAAACGGTTCAACTAATCAACCAATTAACCTAATTTCGCCCCCAATGGAACAACGCTTTCAGGTTAAACTTATTGCACCAATTAAGATCCTTCTCAGGGAGGAAAAGAAGATCGTTATTACCACACACCACCGGCCGGACGGAGATGCCATCGGTTCATCGCTGGGATTATACAATTACCTCATTCAGAAGAATCACAATGTGCATGTCATTGTGCCAAGTGATTATCCTTCGTTTCTAAAATGGATGCCCAATAATGCAGCTGTTATTAACTTCGAAAAGGATGCGGAGAAAAGCAATCAGCTGATTGCAGATGCCGACCTGATCTTTTGCCTGGATTTTAACTGGATCAAACGCATTGACAAGATGGAAACTCCGGTAAGGGATTCAAATGCCATTAAGATCCTGATTGATCACCATCTTGAACCCGAAAATGCATTTGACCATTCATATTCATTTCCGGATGCCTGTTCGACTTCGGAGTTGATTTACGAATTCATAGTTGCGCTGGAAGATAAATCGCTCATCAATAAAAGCGTAGCGGAATGCCTTTATGCGGGTATCATGACAGATACTGCATCGTTTCGTTTTGCGAGCATGAAAGCTGAAACGCACAGGACGGTTGCGAAGTTGATGGAGGCCGGGGCTGTCAATTACAAAATACATGAACTGGTATATGATACCAATACAGAGGACAGGCTGAGGATGCTTGGTCATTGTCTGAAGGATAAGCTGGTGGTGCTCCCCGAGTTTAATACTGCGTACATTTCACTCAGTACGGAAGAGCTGGACTATTATCATTTTGAGAGCGGGGATACAGAAGGAATAGTGAATTATGCCCTCAGCATAAACAACATCATGCTGGCAGCATTTTTCTCTCAGAAGGATGGTGAAGTGAGGATTTCCTTTCGTTCAAAAGATGATTTTCCGGCCAATGAACTTGCAAGGAAATATTTTGAAGGCGGCGGACATAAAAATGCTGCCGGTGGCCGGTCGTTACTTTCCCTTGATGCTACATTAAAAAAATTCCTGGAGATATTGCCTGAGTACAAAACCCTCCTTGTATAACACATGAAAATTATTAACCGGATCCTACCTCTGATTTTATTTTCCGGATTCATCAGCTGCAATCGCAATTATCCCGAAGAGCAAAAAGGGTCAGCAATTAATAAGGAGCAGTTGCTGAATGCAAATAAGGCAGTGGTTCATGACGAGGCGAAACTGATCGAGGAGTTTATTTCAAGGCATGGCTGGAAGATGAAGGTGTCAGGAACAGGATTGCGGTATGAGATTTATAAAAATGGCAAAGGAGCGTTTGCAAATGGCAGCACTTTGCTTACAATTACCTACAAGGCATACCTTCTTGACGGAACACTGTGTTATGAAGCTGATACAAGCCATCCGCTAAGATTGATAATCGGAAAAGGCCGGCAAATCAACGGACTGGAGGAAGGATTGATGATGATGAATGAAGGCACTCATGCGCGCTTTGTTATACCCAATCACCTGGCGTATGGAATAACCGGTGATCAGGACAAGATTCCGCCGGCAAGCGCTTTGTATTATGATGTTCAACTTTTAAAAACTGAAACACCTCAGGTACCCAAATGAAAATATTCAATTTAGTCATTGTCATTGCCACTATATTTTATTCCTGCCGTGAAGGAAGCGAGAAGCAAACAAGATCAGGAATGAAGTATACAGTCTATCGGGAAATGAATGGAAAAAAGCCACATGCCGGAGATTGGGTTACAGTTAACATGGTTTATTCAGATGAAAAGGACAGTATACTTTTCGATTCACGTGGCTATGGCAAACCCTTGCGGTTTGCCTTGCCGGAGCCCAAATTCATAGGAAGCTTCGAGGAAGGTTTGATGAACATTGGAGAAGGCGACAGCGCATCATTTTTTATCAGTGCTGACAGTATGTTTGAGAAAGTTATTTTGAAAGAAGCAGGGGGGCTTGTAAGTCGAAGGCCGGCGGCGGGAAGCAAACTACGGTTCGATGTATCACTTGTGCGAGTGCAAGCATTCCAGGAGGCGGAAATGGAAATTGCACTGGATGAAAGCAGGCAGGAGAAGGCTGAGCAGAACGCACTGGATGCTTTTCTGAAGGAAAAAAATATCGTCACTGATAGGCAACCTGAAGGTTATTACCTGATGATTCAAAATCCCGGAAAGGGCAAGGAAATTAAATCAGGGGAAATGGTTGCAGTGAAATTTACCGGCCGGTTTTTGAACGGAGCGGTTTTCGACAGCAACACAGAAAGCGCGAAGCCTTACATGTTTAAAGTAGGCAACGGAGAGGTAATACGGGGATGGGATCTTGCATTTCAAAAATTGCACGAAGGCGATAAGGTAATGTTGATTGTCCCTTCCTCGCTTGGCTACGGCGGTGAAGGATTAAAGCGTTCCGGAAGACTAACATACATTGTACCGCCATTTTCCACCTTGATTTTTGATCTGGAGATATTGAAAATGGAAGAATTGTCGGCCCGGTAACCAGCATTTTTCAACTATTCAAGGCTTATTAAGCAGTTGTTAATTTTTATTTGTTGGCCAAAAACATCTTTTGAAAAGCCGAATACTTCCTTAGCTTTGGAAGCTAAAATCTATTTACCAATGAAAAAACAATTTTTACTTTTTACAACGGCATTGCTGCTTGCTAATTGCCTTTCGGCTCAGGTAGTTTGCGTTCTTTGTTTTAATACCAACGATTCTATTAGTCAGAATGTAACCAACTATATTGTAAACGGTGGGATGGAGAATACCAACTGCGCCCCGTGGCCGGCAGGAGACAGGTATTGTCCGAATTCATCAGCTTACAACTGCGATATTGCAAACTGGACATGTACCGGAGGTGGAACAGGAACCTATGCGTGCATGATGGATGGAGCATATATTTATGTTGTAGAAGGTGTAAAGGCAGCATACTTCGGAAATTCTTTCTCTCAAAACTGTAATTCAACTGTAGGTGATACTTCATGCCTAACAATGAATGATTGCGAAGTTGGAGGCATACCGACAGGTTTTCCAACCAATGATCCGACCTATGGCGGTGGCGTTGGAGTCAGTCTGGAACAAACAGTTACTGGACTTACACCCGGTGCATCTTATGTGCTTGAGTTTTGGGCCGGAGGAGAGTGGAGTTTTACCGATCCGGGTATTTTCGGTGTTGATGTTGGGTATGGCTACACGATGTTAAGAAACAAGCCTTCAACCACTTTTTCTACTGATACCTGCAATTATTACATTATTGAATTTATTGCCAATTCCACTACACACAATATTAAGTTTACCAACTGGGGTCATTCATGCTACAGTTGCACTGAGTTGATCCTTGACAATGTCAGACTCTATCCGGCATCACAGGTCAACCCGAATGTTTCTTTGTGTGTTCCACCATTACCTGTTGCTATTTTCAATGCACCCAATCACATCTGTCCGGGAACCTGCACTGATTTTCAAAATCTTTCTGTGAATGCTACGAGTTACTTATGGTCATTTCAAGGTGCGAACCCCAATACCAGCATAGATCAGAATCCTACAAACATTTGTTACAATAATCCCGGAACCTATTCTGTTTCTTTGGTTGTAAGTAATGTAACCGGCTCAGATACTTTAACGCTGAATAACTACATCACTGTTTATCCTTATCCTGCACCACAGGGGATTTCGCAGAGCGGTGATACGTTGTTTGCGAACACAGGAGCTATGACTTATCAGTGGTACCATTTTGGAGTAGCCATTCCCGGGGCAACAAACTATTTCTACGTAGCCCAGGGTGTTGGAGATTATAACGTTGTTGCCACCGATATACATAACTGTGAAGTGGAAGCAGTGATATTTGATGTTATCGCTTCCATTCAGTATTCAGATAACTTAACTCAGATGGCTGTATATCCGAACCCTGTTCTCAATAAACTTTCTGTCCGGAACCTGAATTCAAAAAGCAAAGAAGTTTCAGTATGCAACCTGCTTGGGGAAAAGATCATGAATATAGTAGCGGAAAATTCCGTGAATCACAACGCAATGGTTTATGACGTTTCTGTACTTGCACCAGGTATTTATTACCTCGAAATCAGGTCGGCTGAAAATACATTCCGTGCAAAGTTTGTGAAGTCTGCCGGAAGATAACCGGATAGCCAGCATCAGTTGTGGAGTATTTATTCCGAATGTTATTCATTCATGAGACTTCATTCTGAAGTATTTCAAACTTTCGTCAGAGAGTTTGAAAGGATAGATCTGGTGATTGATTCGTATACTGATCAGCATCTTTATTCTTGACGGTTGGGTGGTTTTGAATCGGGTTATAAAAAATGGTCATTTGGATATCGTAATATATACACCAACGTTCACAATTAATTCAGTTCAGTATAATGGTTAACTAAAATGAAAGTCATGACTAAAAAATTACTTGCACTTAGTTTAATTTTTATTTCTCAGTTTTCTTATTCGCAAAACAAACGTGCGAATGTCTGGTATTTCGGTAGTCAGGCCGGGATTGATTTTAATTCAGGCAGCGCTGTCGCTCTTAATAACAGTACCATGTCAGCAACTGAAGGTTGCGCAACAATGTGTGATACAAGCGGTGCCTTGATGTTCTATACCAATGGATTTATGGTATGGGATCGCAATCATTTGCAAATGCCGAACGGTACAGGCCTGTTGGGTGGTAGCTCATCCAGTCAGTCATCTCTCATAGTTCCTGATCCCGGTAACATGAATCAATATTACATTTTTACAACTGCGAGTGATGCTTCAGGCGGTCTTACTTATTCAATGCTAGATATGACATTAAACAGCGGGAACGGTGATGTGACCACACTCAATACACCACTTGTTAATTCTGTATCTGAAAAGCTAACCGGATTCCAAAAGCCTGGAACCAATGACATCTGGGTGCTGACACATGAGTGGGGCACGGCGGATTTTTATGCATACCTCGTAACAGCGACAGGTTTGAATGCACCGGTAATTTCTAGCGTCGGTCAGGTACATACCGGCCCTGACAATGCTATTGGCTATATGAAGATGTCTCCGAATGGTGATAAACTATGCCTGGCTCAATCCAGGAACAATGATTTTGAATTGTTTGATTTCGATGCTGCAACCGGAGTTGTTTCCAATCCATTAATACTTCCGGTTAATTTTTATACTTATGGAATTGAATTTTCGCGCGATGGAAAAATACTTTATGCTGCAGAGTTCCAGAATGAAATTTTTCAATATGATTTGACGCTGGGTAGTTCGGCGGCAATATTAGCATCGAAGTTGCTCCTCCTGCCAACGCCGGTTGGATCTGAGATTGGGTCATTGCAAATGGCTCCGGATGGAAAAATATATGTTTGTAAGAACAGTTCCAATTTCGTGGGAGTGATCAATAATCCTGCTACCCTCGGACAAGGTTGTAATTACGTTGACAATGGGTTCGACATTTCGCCGCACCAGGGAATTGAGGGATTACCGAATTTTATTCAATCCATTTTTACCGAAGCTCCATTGAATCCGGTTGCACTTTTCAATGCACCAAATCATATCTGCCCTGGCACCTGTACCGATTTTACCAACCTGTCAATAAACGGACAAACGTACCTGTGGAGTTTTCCGGGAGCAAATCCATCTGTAAGTACTGATGTGAATCCGGCAAATATTTGTTACAACACGCCCGGTACTTATACAATTCAGCTGATAGCTTCTAATGCCATTGGCAGCGATACGTTGACCCTGAACAATTTTATTACAGTATATCCAAATCCTGCACCTCAAGGGATTGCACAGAGCGGAGATACGTTGATTGCCAACCAGGGTGCAAATTCTTACCAATGGTATTATGGTGGGGTTCTCATTCCCGGAGCAACAGATTATTTTTATGTTGCAATGGCCGGCGGAGATTATAACGTAGTTGCAACTGATGTGAACGGCTGTGAAGTGGAAGCAGCCATCTTTGATGTGGTTGCAGAAATTCAGTCATTGGTAAACAATAACCAGTTGTCAATTTATCCAAATCCGGCGAATGATTTTATTATGATTGGTTCAGGAACTGATTTCAGTCCGGGTCGGGCAACAGAAGTAGGGATTTCGATATACAATATTATTGGAATGGTGATTACTAAACTTCAATCTTCAAACCTGCAGCCCAAAACTACCCTTGATATTCGGACATTACCTGCCGGTATTTATCTTGTTGAAATTTCATTCGGAAATAAAACAGTACGCAATAAATTTGTTAAAGAATAAATTTTTAATCATGAAAAAAACATTTCTTCTGCTTCTGATTTCAGGTTTCTCAGTTTTCGTTACCAATGCACAGTATAATGAGTGGACATGGGTGAATGGTGACAACTCCATAATAAGTTCTGTGATGGGGACTCAGGGAGTTTATGATTCGTTGAATCATCCGGCTCCGGAATATGAGAGTAACGGATGGACGGACAATCAGGGAAATTTCTGGTACCTAGGCGCTGCCAGTGGTATTCTTTGGCAATACGATCCTGACATAGAGCAATGGAGGTGGGTTTGGAGCGGTAGTTCCAATCAGCCGTCCTTTGGAATAAAGGGCGTTCCTTCTGTAACAAATGAACCCGGGTTAATTGGTTTTGGCGCATTGACATGGACAGATGTCACTGGTGATTTGTGGTTATTTGGAGCTTACCGTTCAGGAAATACTTATCCGGATTTATGGCGTTATAATATTGCAACCAATATGTGGACGTGGGTTAGTGGTTCCAACATTGCGAATGATCTCGGAGTGTATGGTATCATGGGTGTTCCATCAGTGAATAATTATCCCATGGGTAGGTGTGAAGTAAACACCAGCTGGGTTGACAGCGTGAATAATGTATTGTGGATGTATGGAGGTGACAGGGCAGTGGCATACACTTCAATCGGTGATCTTTGGAAATATGATATTGCGACAAGTGAATGGACTTGGATGAATGGAGATACTTCGTCTGCAGCACTGCCGGTATATGGAACACAAAATGTACCTGACCCGGCAAATTTTCCCGGGGGAAGACTGGTGTACAGCAAATGGAATGACCTGTTAGGTAACTTTTATTTTTTTGGAGGTTCAAATGATGTTTTCTCATACAAGAATGACACATGGAAATATGATCCGATGATCAATCAATGGACATGGAAAAATGGTTCGACGGGAATAGGAGCGCAGGGTATTGCAACCGGCACATGTACTTTTGATCCTGCAAATACCCCGGCAAGTGAATTTGAAAATAAAGTATGCTGGACTGACTATTGTGGCAACGGATGGGTTTTTTGTTCCGCCTACAACAATGTATGGACCTACAGATCTACCACAGGTGAATGGAGCCTTGTGAAAGGACAATTGAATGCATCAGATCCGGTGAACTATGGTGTGAAGGGAGTCTCAAGTCCAACCAATGCCCCTGCTATAGTGAATGGAGCCGTGAGTTGGAAAAGCAAAAGTGGCAATATGTATTTTCTGAATCATTCAACAAATTCAGTGATGTGGAAATATGTTCCTGATCCGGCTTGTAGTGGTTGCGCCCTTGTTCCTACTGCGCTGTTCTCTGCACCGAATCACATTTGTCCGGGCACGTGCACGGGCTTTAATAATCTGTCGCAATATGCAACATCATACCTTTGGTCTTTTCCCGGAGCAAATCCATCAACCAGTACAGATGTTTCGCCGACAAATATCTGTTACAATTCTCCGGGAAATTACTCCGTTCAGTTGATCGCAACCAGTGCAACAGGCAGCGATACTTTAACATTGAATAACTACATTACTGTTTATCCATATCCTGCACCACAAGGAATTGCGCAGAGCGGAGACACGTTATTCGCAAATCCGGGAGCGGTTTCATTCCAATGGTATTATGGCGGAAATGCAATTCCCGGGGCAACAAATTATTTTTATGTAGCAACCCAGAGTGGCGATTTTAATGTGGTGGCTACTGATATGAATAACTGCGAAGTGGAGGCGGCGATCTTTGATGTGATAGCACAAGTCCATTCCGGGGAAGTAGACAAAAGACAATTGGAGATATATCCTAATCCTGCAGGGGAGTTTGTAGTTGTTAGATCTGAGTTGGGCGTATCGGTCAATAAAATTTCAGTATTCAACTTGCTGGGGGAAGAGGTTTCGACTGTTCCACTTCAAGCATCAAACCTGCATCGAGAAACTATTGTAGATGTTCACAAGTTGCCATCCGGCATTTATTGGATTGAAGTATCTTTAGCTGAGAAATTTTTGCGTGCAACGTTTGTAAAGCTTTGAAAGTTTTTTGCTGATAGGGTGGAGGAGTAGTCCGGTGAAATAAGGTTTGCTTTTAGCGTCCGGCATTTAATATATGATTTCATTGTGGAATGAATGAGATTTTTTTCTGATTTATCATCCTG
>CAYHHK010000146.1:7620-8987 GCA_964356415.1 uncultured Flavobacteriales bacterium | reverse complement strand
TAAACACATGGTTTGTCACAATTTCCTGACTTTTGTGACAAACTTGCATTGCAATTAATTTTTATTCCCTTCCATATTTGGTTTTCCGGTTAACCTGTAAACAGTCATTCTTGATACTTTATTTTCCTTAGCTATTTTTGCAACAGACTTTTTACCTACCCCATTTCGCAGGATATTTTGCAGTATTTTAATCTTTTTGAGTTTCGCCATAGATATTTTTTCGGAACCGAAGATGGAATAAAATAATTCAATCACTGCCTCATCGGTTCGTGAAGCGGCTTCGTAATATTTTTCCAGTGCATTTCCACCCATCGCATTTATTCATTAAAGATTCGTCACTTGTTTTAAAAAGCTCCGGAGGAAACAATCTTCCCCCGGAACTTTAAGGGCTGTCAACCGAATTTTTATTCTTCCGGATTTATATCATCAACAATAATTACCCCCTCCGCTTCATGGCTGGTGTACCAGTTGTTGTCCCGAATAACCGTGGCTTGTTCTACGATAGCTGCCTCGGGACCCGTAGATGGAAGTGGCAGTTCAGGATTGAAATGATAGCCCATGTAAAGTAGGATTGCGAATAAAATTTCCATAAGTGTGTAGTTTTTAAAGATTTAAGTTGCCCAAAACTACCGGGTACACTATGCTGAAAAAAGTACAGATTGATAGTGAATCTTATACTATATTTGGGAGATTGAAACAGATGGTTAATAGTGTATTTCCAGTTATTACAGATGTAATAATGATTTCTAAAGGAGCAATGGAATGAAAAAAGTGTCGACAATTGTGAAAGCACAACTCAAAATCAAATCTTATGAAAAATCAAACAATGCAAGATTGAGTGATCATAGCGGTAAGAGTGGTAAGATGTCGACCGGATTGACAACCCTGCTGTCTTATTTCATCGCCTCAGGTCATACACTTAACTACGAGACAGCAAGCAAGCATTTGTATGGCAGCAAAGCAGGCAACCATCGCAACAAAATGTACCAGCTTGCCCATCGGCTGGAGGAAGAAGCAGTTCATGAAATTGCGAAACAGGATCTTACCGGGACCATGCGTAATAGATATGATGCCAATCGCTATAACACTTACCGTAACCTCTTGGTTGCAGATACTCTTTACATAAAAGGAAATATAGATGCAGCAGCGTTGCTTTGGGAAAAAACCGCCCTGCTTGCACGCACGCACCACCTTACACAGGAAGGATTAAAGTGTGCTGACCGCCTGGGTTACTATTACACCGTTACAGATAAACCGGTAAAGCGAAGAAATGCACAACGCACTTTAAAGGTCTTGCTTGCAGCACTTCATGCAGAAGTAGAGTCGGCATTACTCTATCAGAATATGGTAACACTAATGAGCAATAA
>CAYHHK010000146.1:0-7520 GCA_964356415.1 uncultured Flavobacteriales bacterium | reverse complement strand
AAGGCGCAGGAAATCTACCAACAAGTAATTACCAGCCGCCAGGGGCGCACCATGAATCCATATCAGAGAGATGTATGGAAAATCTATGGTGCTTGTCTTCATTTTGCGCTGCACGATACAAAGCAGGTCAACCGTTTTAATCCGAGGCACTATTTCAATTCGGTGAGTAAAAGCTATAGTGATAAGAAGGGATTGTTCTTCCTGATGCAGGCACTCAAACTCATGCACCTGGTCATGCAGGACGATGAGCACCTTGCCGAAGCAAACGAAAGTTTTCGCCAGTATTGCCAGCGGCACATCAGCCGCAAAAAAAATTATCGGAGTTACTTATTTTCAAAAATGCTGTTATTAGTTTTTAAATATGATGGCGATCTGCAAAAAGCCGAACAGACCGGAAAGAAGTTTTATCAACGTTTGCTTGAATTCAAAGATCATACGCTACAGGACAGGGAGATTACCGAGATCATCCCATACGAACATCTCTGGTACATGCTGCTGCGACAACTTAACCAAAGGCAAATCCGAATAGCGGCATGATGATTTTCTTGACTTCCGCATTTTAACACCCAAATTGAACTCTCGATTTAGTCTGCTCACCTGATTTTCAATTAATTGAAAAACTGCTAAAAAACAAGTGTGGAAATCAGGAAAAAGGATGGGCGAAAAAGAAAAAGCAAATAATATTTTTTAAACTTTTCTCACCTGCTCCTCAACCAATTTACTCACCAGGGTCCTGCTGAAGTTATTGAAGTAACGCTTATTCCTGATAGCCCCGATCCACCTGATCCCATCAATCGTGTTTGTAAGAAACACTTCATCTGCATGCAATAAATCATTAAGTGTTAGCTTTTTCTCGAGGCATTTCTTCCCTTTTGCTTTCATCAGTTCAATGACACGCTCCCGCATCACTCCGGCAATGCATCCCTGATCCAGAGATGGTGTACAAAGTTCTCCATTCAACAGAAGAAAAATATTGGATGAAACCGATTCAGAAAGATTTCCTTCCGTATTGAGAATGACCATTTCGTCAAAACCTCTTTTTTTCATGTTCAGGCCGGCCATAATAAAAAGCAATGCGTTTGAACTTTTGATTCCTGAAAGCTTGTTTGTTGGTTTTGCAATTTCACTAAACAAGTCAACACGAAGTCCGGTATCATTTAATAAATATGCGGACTCTTTCAATTCTTCTGCCTCAATAATATAATGCACATCGTTAGTTGAGGGTGTGTAATAACCACCGTCTTTTCTGAAAACTTCAATCCTGATGCGGCCATTTCCTTTGAGGTTATTGACCTGATCAAGATGCCTGATCAGCAAATGAAGGTGGTGAAAACTAAATTCATCATTCCAGTTCATGGATAATAACTCCATGCCACGCTTAAGCCTTGCAAGGTGCTTATCGAAGAATAAAATTTCACCATTCATCAACCTGATGGTCTCAAAAAGAGCATCACCATACCGAAAAGCACGATTTGTATGAAGCAGGACGGGATTGTCTGCATTCACGATGCTGCCATTAAAATTAATGTAAGGTGACTCAGCCATTTTCTCGACTGCAAAAGTAAGCGAATGCCGGCACTACATCTTTTGTGTTGAACTATCTTCTCAACAAAAACAGTGTGGAAAGAAAAAAATCACCTGATCAGAAGTACATAACCGGTTTTCTTCAGGTGCGACCCCTCAAGTACATAGACATAAACATCCTCCTGAACTGCCTTGCCATTGAATGTACCATCCCAGTTGGTTGAATTGGCGTCATCATTCCTGTAAACAGAATGTCCCCAGCGGTCAAAAATCGTAATTGAATAGGAATCGCATGGTTTCCATAATGACAGATTAAAAACATCATTCAATCCATCATCATTCGGCGTAAAGGAATTCGGAATAAAAACAATCTCGCCCTCATTAACTTCATACCGCACGGTTTTCTGAATGTATTCCTGACAATTGGTTTCTTTGTTTACAGTCAATGTGACAATGTAATCTTTCCCGTTTTGACTGAATGTATGCACAGGATCTTTTTCAGTACTTGCACCCTGATCGCCGAAGTTCCAGTCGTAATAAACAGCAATCGGTGACTTGTTGCTGAAATATACTTGCCCTGCGCATGAGTCAATGAAGACTTCAAAATCCGCAGGAGTTCTCACAATGATATTGATATTTTTTCCTGCGGTATCGATGCATCCGTAAGATGAGGTAGATACCAGTTTAACCGGAATTGTACCTGCAATATGATAGATGTGCTCGACCTCAGCATCCTGATTCGTTTCCCCATCCCCCAATAGCCATTCATACGAAACTGCATTTGCAGATTGTTGTCGGAAAGTGACCAGCGAATCACATTCCGTATACGCCCAAGTAAAATCACTAACAGGTCTTGGAGGTATTGTTGCCATCATGCTTATCGTATCTGAACATCCCGAATCATTTTCTGCAATCAACGTTACTGAAGCATTCCCATCCGAAGAAAAGGCATGCATGGCGTCAACTGAATCACTTGTGTACCCATCAGAAAAACTCCAGTAGTACTTCGTTGCATCAGATGAACTATTAGCTGAACTCACAAGAAAGGAACAGGTATCCAGTGAGAGGTCGAATCGTGCTTCGGGCTTTCTGTTTACATAAACTGTTTGAGTAGCAAAATCAGTACAAGTCAGATTTGTCCCGAAGGCCTGCATCGTAACTGTATATGCTCCGGAATGCTCATACAGATGTACGGGATCACGGTTAAAGGCGGCCGAGTTGTCACCAAACGTCCAGCTAAAACTCGGAGAATTGAGACTCATGTTCTGGAAATGGACGAGTGAATCACAAGATGCTACATCCCATGTAAAATTTGCAATTGGCACCGCCGGAAGGTTAAAAGTGAACTGAGAAGTATCGGAACAACCACTGTCGTTACCGGCGATCAGGTATGCAGTTACATTACCGTCAATAAGGTAATCATGCACCGGGTTTTCCTCGATGCTGTTATTATTATCACCAAAACTCCAGTAATATGATGATGCATCGAGGGATGTGTTGTTAAAAGTTACAAGATGTGCACAAGTATCAAGACTAAAATTAAAATTGCTGGCGGGCACGGGATCAACATCAACATTAAAAGCAACCGTATCGGTACAACCGGAATCGGATGATGCAATAAGCGTAACTGTATAATTACCCCATGTTGTATACTGGTGAGAAGGATTTTGAGCGAATGAAAGCTGGTTATCACCGAAATTCCATAGCCAGTAATTCGGACTTGAGTTCAGGCTGTAAGAAGAATCAATAAATTGAAAGCGGTTATCACATGGCAATGAAGTAACTCCACATTTTGCGAAGAAAGCCGGGTACACCCTTGCCTCACCAAATGCAGTATCGTTGCAGTTTGCATCAGCGGCGTAAGCAATCAAAACCAAAGGATATGTTCCTGTATCAGGATAAGCATAACTTGGGTTCATCAGGCTTGAAGTATCGTTTGATGATGTCGGATCACCAAAAGTCCAGGAATAGGTAGAAGCCCCAAAACTGGTATTCTGAAAGCTGGCCTCCAGGGTTCCACATACGATAGTCGGAGAAAAAATAGATGCCACCGTATAATTTTCACAGAGAGTAACATTGACCTGGAAATCTCTTCTCGTTTCGCCGATGAGTACGCCATTCCTGTATTCCTGGACAAGAATACCGTAAACAAACTGCCCGACGGTGGATGGCGTTGCAGTTAAAATCCCGGTTACCGGATCGATCGTAAGTGGGATTCCGCCCATCACATCTGCAATGGAATATGGAGCCTGAAAAACAATTGGGTTATAAGGAGGAGAAGCAGGTGGTGATGGTCTCGGAGTATTCTGATCTGCTCCGTCATACGGGGTATATAAGGAATATACCAGCGCATCTCCGTCAGCATCGGTTGCAGAATGATCAAAAGTAAATGGAGCACCTGCGCAAATAAAAGTCGGAGGCAAATTTCTAAATACAGGGTTGTCATCAACAGCATATTGTTGGTCCGGTATCTCTGCTGTATAGGTCGCCCCTGTGTATTGAAAAATATTCACACAGGAATAATTCCTGCAGCAACGCTGATATGCAATTGTATAACCACCACCCAAAGGTGGCAGTGTAACCGTGGTATAGTAATGTGCAACCTGTACACAAACGTCCGTCGGTGGGATCAAACAAGGTGTATTGATGGCATTTGGAACAAAATCTGAATCGTTGATAGGTACCAGGACTTCCTGAAAAAGACTTCCCTGGCTATCGAAAATACCGATGGAAGCAAAATCATCATAAGGTGCCTGGCCATTAAAACAATCCCGGTAAACAACCAGCGTAATTTCATATTGATTATTGCCAATGTAATGATAGTTCATCTCACCACCCACGATGTGAGATGCCAGCAATGTTTCGGCGAAAAAAAAGAAAATACAAATGCTGAAAAAAAATTTCATGCTTGGCTTTAATTCGGCAAAACAAATATAATAAACAGGACGGTACACCAAAAGTTTACTTGGCAAAATGACAAACATATTGCATAAATGAACAATCAACGGTCATATACTATTGGAATCTGCTGTTTTCAGTCGTTATTATTGATGTATTTTCGCTTATTCTGCTATCTCGAAAGGTAATATCTATGATAAGTTATAAAAATCAACTGATGAAAGAGCTTAACCTCAAATACCCTGTGGTGATGGCTCCTATGTTCCTCGTAACGAATGAATCCATGCTCCGGCAAAGCATCGAAGCCGGAATTCTCGGTTGCTTCCCATCGCTCAATTACAGAAAGGATGAAGAACTGAAAAATGTACTTTCATCGCTCAACAGTCACATCGCAGGCCGCAATGGTCAGCCCGGAAGTTACGGAGTCAACCTGATTGTACAACGGTCAAATATTTTTTTTGAAAAACACCTTCAAATTTGTGTTGACCGGAAAGTCCCGGTTTATATCACATCTCTTGGAAATCCCAAGGCCACTATTGAAGCTGCACACAGCTATGGGGCAAAGGTTTATTGTGATGTAACAAATATTGCGCATGCAAAAAAATGTTACGACTACAATTGTGATGGCTTTGTCGCTGTTGGACAAGGCGCTGGTGGACATGCGGGACCCAATCCGCTCATGTTGCTGATCGCATCATTGAAAAAGAATTTTCCTGACAAAATGGTACTTGCTGCCGGCGGAATTTCTCACGGAAGCAGTCTGTTGAGCGTTCTCGCTGCAGGCGCCGATGCAGGATACATTGGCACCCGATTTATTGCATGTACGGAAGCCGGCATTACTGAAGAATATAAGGATGAGGTTGTAAAGGCTCACATGGACAATATTGTGATGACTGACAGGATCAGTGGTACGCCATGCACCATTATCAATACGCCCTATGCAATGAAGATCGGCCTGCATCAAAACCGTTTTGAGCGTTACCTTGGCCGCAATCCGAAAACAAAAAAATACTTTAAAATGCTTGTTGCAAAGCGGGGAATGAACTGGCTGGAGGATGCTGTTAAACCGGGTAATTACCATAAACTCTGGTGTGCAGGACAAAGTGTCGAAATGATCGACGAAATTAAACCTATAAGAACAATCGTATCTGATTTAATGCTGGAGTGTAATGATGCATACGAAAAGCTTAAAGTGAATTTTGGCTAATCAAATTTCCATGAAATATCTTCTCATTCTATTCGATAAGGCCAGGCATTCAAAAATTTTTCTTTTTGTATTGAATGTAGTATTGGGTTATTCCATTCCTTTCAACAAACCTCACAAGTTAAATATCACAGAAGTCCATGATGGCGGAGTATCTGTCCGGCTACCTTTCAGACGGAAAAATCTGAACCATTTAAAAGGAATTCATGCCTGTGCTCTTGCCACAACTGCAGAATATGCAAGTGGAATATCCCTGTTGTTGGCAATAGGAACAGACTACAGGCTGATCATGAAAAACATCCATGTCACTTATCACTATCAGGCAAAAATGGATGTAGTAACATCTGTTAAATATGAAAAACAGATTATCTCAGATAACATTTTCACTCCGCTTAATTTTGGAGAAGCAGTATTGTTTAAAAGTACGGTTGAAGTGTATGACCTTATAGCCAACCACATTTGTTCAGCAACTATTGAATGGCAAATTAAAAAATGGGAGAATGTGATTGTCAAATACAAAAAAAAGCAACTAATTAACAATCGAAATTTTTTTTGAAAAAGATGCAGGCAAATTAATAGCCTGACCGGAAATATTACAATCAAGAATATATTCTCCGCAAGCCAAAGTAGAAAAATTCACTTGCACAAAATTATTATTGGCTTGCTTTTCAATTTCACTTTTATAAATAATTCTACCACGAATATCAAACACATTTATTTTGAGTATCAAAGCATCACTGGAGTTGAAAATCAAATTTACTGATCCATGTGTTGGGTTAGGACCCAAAGAAATCAAACCATTTACAGGTTCAATATCTTCGGCAGACACTCCAAAATCATCTGGTTGCTGAAATCCCTGCGTAAGAATAATACCGGCATTGCTAAAAGTTTCAACCATTGTCATCTCACCAACAGTACTTGATAACATGGCTGTTCCATTTGCAATAAATCCACCTGAAGAAGAGATAACATTGGGTGATAGTGTTTGGGCAATTACTTGATTGCTAAAAATAAATGACCACAGAAATAAACCAGTTTTTAATTTCATTGCTGCCTATAAAATGTTTTTGAATACGAGCTTATAAATATTGAATATTCGCGGGGATTCCTAATCCTTTACAACTTTCAGACTTTCCTTCCCACCTGCTCCACTAAGCATAACTACATAAACTCCTTTAGCGAGATTGCCGACTTCTATCTCATTCTTGTTTATTCCAACACTGGTTTCCATCTCCTGAACCATAAGAACTCTTCCGGTAATTTCTGAAATCATAACATTAACTCCTGTAACAACATAACAATAGTAATTCAAATGAATAATATTGTTTTTAATACTTGCTGTTAAATTCACCATTGAATTAACAGGCAGGTGTACCGAAACTGTTGAATCAACAAAGGTACTGTCTGAACTGCCTGTTATTACTTCAAAATTTTGCGCAAGGAAAACTCCATTCACGTTATTTGCCTCCATGGTGAGTGATGAAGCCCCAGGAATATTGCTTGCAGTAATAAGATCAAATGAAATAAGATGCCCTGTGCCGGCAATTGCATCTGTATGATCCGTTCTGGTAAGTGCAAAATCAATTCTTCCTGCAACTGGATCGGCTTTTGCAAAGCCAATCATATTTACCCCTGATGTTCCCAGCCAGGAGTTGCTAAAATCCGGGATCAATGAATTGGAATTGATTAGCGTTGGATCATAGAAAACCGAAAAAGCAATACCATAAATACTGTCTATTCCCAGATCTATATTTATGTGCACCGGTGTTGAAGGCCCAACAGTATCAGGAGTTACATCAATGGTCAATAATGAGTTTGAAGTGGGAATATTCTGTGGTGCAATCATGCGCGCCGCCGGATGGTGCATACCATAGTTAATGGAAACGGCAGTGGT
>CAYHHK010000145.1:2450-9063 GCA_964356415.1 uncultured Flavobacteriales bacterium | reverse complement strand
AAAAGTAATCAATTAAAACCGGAATTCTACTGATCTCCGTCATAAAACAATAGCCTTTTCATTTTCGCATCATGATGATAAATATCATCCCTGAAATTTAGTGCACCTGCGGGGTCAACCCAGGCCGTGAAATATGCGATGAATACCGGAATTTTATTTTTCAATTTTACAAAAGTCTGTTTTCCGCCGTTTAAACACGTATTTATTTTATCCTTTGTCCAGGCAGTGTCACCATTCAGCAGGATTGTAGCAAGTTTGTAAGGTTCTTCAAGCCGGATGCATCCATGGCTGAAGGTGCGGGTGGATTCATCAAACAATGATTTTTCAGGTGTATCATGCATATAGATGTCATAAGGATTGGGAAACAAAAACTTCACCATTCCCAGGGAATTATTTTTTCCCGGGCGCTGACGTATGATATAAGGAAAATGGGTGGTGTATTTTTTCCAGTCAATAGATGATGCGTCAATGGCATGGCCTGAAATATCAACCACTTCCATATTGTGTTTCAACAAATAGTCATCGCTTTTTTTAATTTGAGGGAGCATTTCATTCAACACGATATTCTCCGGAACATTCCAGTAGGGGTTGAACACAATGTATTCAAGATCGGCGTTAAAAATCACTGTATTGCTGGCAGCATTTTGCTTACCGACAATGACGTTGCAACTCAATTCAAGCGAATCATTGTGGTAAAAGAACAATTTAAATGCAGGAATATTCACCACCACGTACTCACCTTTTTGTCCGGAAGGCACCCAGCGGCACCGTTCCATGTTGATCAGTAGTTGCTGAATCCTGTCATGCAGCGAAACCCGCAATGCACGAAAAGTATTCTCCGAAAAAATGCCATCATCCTTTAACCCATGTCGTTTTTGAAATTTTCTCAACGCCTCTTCAAAAGCATTGTCGAATAAAGGAGTTCCATCATTGTTTTCTAAATCACCGAAAAGATAAAGTTGTTTCTTCACGGCAGGCACAGATGCTGAAGTATCTCCCCTTCTTAGCGCAGAAATTTTATCAGGCCATGGTATCAGGCTTCCCTCTTTTTCCAGGGTGATATATCTGAGCAGAAATTTCCGAAGCAAGCCGTATTGCCTGTAAAGTGGTCTGAAGGAATCTATTTTTCGAGGATCACTCTTTAAAACAGCTTCCAGTACCTCTTCATAATTTAATCCCGGTCTCTCAATAAACCAACCGATGCTTTCAAGTTCTTCATCATCCCGTCCATGCCAGTTTCTTCTGGCGTAATCGAAAAAATTAACTGTCAGGATAAATTCAAGCGAAGCAACTGACCGTTTATTAATGGGGATTGAATATCCTTCCTTTGAAATACTGTCGAACGAAGATTGCAGTTGTTCTGCATAAAGAATACAATCATCATGATAAATCCTTTCTTCATGACTGAGCAGGTTTGCAAAACTCCTTCCATATTCATTAATGCCTGCAAGGGTAATCCAGGCAAATGAACCATTCCTCTTTTTATAAAATACTTCGATGTCCTTCCTGTACTTTTCATTCATCGGATATTGCTGAAAGAAATGGCTTATCTGCCCGGAATCCAAATATAGCATTGCACTGTCGAAGCTTTCTATTCTTTGCCGAGGAACGTCATTTGCTGCTGTATTTCCTTTCTGACGATCTGAAAATTGACAAGCGGTACAAAAAAGGAAAACCGGAAATAAAAACAGGTAAAATATTTTTGTCATAGGGGAAAAATCCGGTACAAGATAGGCACACCATCAATGCTCATTACGCTCTTCTAAATCATTCATCACATTGCCGGATTAACCTTCAATTAATCTATTCTAAAAGATAGCCTCGTTCAAACTGCCATGAAGGATATACTCATCTGATTTTAAGCAATCTTCAGAATTCTGATGCTCGATTCTCATGATAAGTATCATGGCAAGGTTGGACATATATCATGCTTGACTGCTAGGCGTGATAGCTAAATTGCAAAACTGAAACCCGCTATGAAAGGAAGTATTCTGTATCAAAAACCATTGTATGAAAATTGAATAATGAAAACAATCAACCAAAAGGAAATTCCAAAAATACCACCGGAGCGGCCGGTACCGGTGCCTGTAAAACCACCATTGATTATTCCTGAAACGCCACATACCCTTCCGGAAATTTTACCCAATCCGGATATACCTACAACAAAACCGCTACCAAAGGAAAATCCCAAAAACAAGGGAGCTTTTATTAAGTAAACACCTATATTCTTCAATTCTCGTCTGATCCTGGATCCGGGAATAAAAAATTTACCCGTACAATTGTCAAATGATCAACTACCAGTCAGCGGAAGACGCGCTCAAACATGTCAAAAGCAATGAGCGCATTTTCATCCACGGCGGAGCTGCAACACCGGTAGTACTCGTTACTGCCTTAACCCAAAGACACGAAGAACTGAAACATGTTGAAATTGTTCACCTGCATACAGAAGGTGAACCCACGTATGCAAAACCCGAATACAGAAATTCATTTTTTGTAAATAGTTTTTTCATCGGAGGGAATCTCAGGGAGTTTGTGGACCATACAAATGTTCAGTATGTCCCCGTTTTCCTGAGCGAGATTCCTTCATTATTTCGCAAAGGGGCGATGCCGATCGATATTGCATTGATCCAGGTATCACCTCCTGATCAGCATGGATTTTGTTCTCTTGGAATTTCAATTGATGTGGCGAAAGCAGCTACAGATGTAGCAAAGAAAATCATCGCCCTGGTGAACCCGAATATGCCGCGGTCGCATGGTGACGGACAGATTCACTATACCCGTTTTACTGCTGCTGTTTATACTGAAGACAAAATATTTGAAGTGCAGGAAACAGAAGCAACTGAAACTGAAATAGCAATCGGAAAAAACTGTGCATCCATAGTTGAAGACGGGGCCACTTTACAACTCGGGATCGGTGGCATACCCAATGCTGTATTGCAAAGCCTGGCCAATCACAAAGATTTAGGAATACACACTGAAATGTTTTCCAACGGAATTCTTCCACTTATAGAAAAAGGGATTATCAACGGAAGATTTAAAAAGAAGCATCCCGGAAAAATTGTTTCCGGATTTGCAATGGGTACAAGGAAATTGTATGATTTCATTCATGACAACCCCATGGTTGCAATGCTTGATATTGCCTATGTAAATGACACCTCTGTGATCCGCAAAAACGACAAAGTAACTGCCATCAATGGTGCGGTTGAGATTGATTTAACCGGACAGGTTTGTTCGGATTCAATCGGGCATCACATTATCAGTGGTGTCGGGGGACAGATGGACTTTATCCGTGGCGCTTCCTTGAGTGAAGGAGGCAAACCAATCATTGCCATCTCATCTACAACTGCGAAGGGGATTTCCAAAATAGTCCCCTTTCTTAAACCCGGTGCGGGCGTTGTAACCACACGGGCACATGTGCATTACGTTGTGACTGAATACGGCATTACCAACCTCTATGGCAAAAACATTTCACAGCGAGCAAAAGCCCTGATTCAAATTGCACATCCCGACCACCGCGCTGAACTCGACAAAAAAGCATTTGAACTTTACGGATGATTTCGTCTTTACAAAGCAAGGCCGCCGGATTCATATTCCGCCTTTACCTCTTTTGATAACTTCAGTTGTTGTTCCACGAAGACGAACACTTCATTCAGCAATTGCCTTGTTTTGCCAACAAAAGAGTTCAGCATTTCCCAATGCCGTTTATGCGCTTCTTCCACCCTTTTCCTTCTCATTTTAAAAATATCCATGTCAAGGGTTGATAATTCATGTTCGTGCTGAATGAATTTGGAACGAAGTTCACCTATCGTTTCTTGCTGTACTGATTTTAATTTTTCTTCCAGCGTTTTCAACTCAGCCATTTTGGGGGCAGACGTGATCCTTAGAAAAGCTTTGTCTATTAGCTTTCCCAGAAAGATGAGTTCGGTATTATAAAACTCAAGATCAGACAGCCACTGAACCACTTCGTCATGCAAATGTTCCGGGGCTGGATTTAACAGGTACTTGCCTGTTGCGGGATTAAGTAAGTGAGTCATGGGTATGATATTTTAAACTATTTGTTCTTTGCAAAATAGGTATGACCCGGGTTCGTGAAGAATACCCAATGTCATATAATTTAGGTGATACATATCATTTTAAATCCTTGCAAACCCTATTTTTAGCCAAATTTCTTAGTTTATATTATTGGATAAATAGGTACTTTTTATACCTTTACACGTATAAATATAAACTACAGTTTGAATTAGTTTAATAATTATAATATATAGGTACTATGAGTACCGTTAAAAAAACAAAAATAAACCAGCTTTTATCAACTTTACCTACTGGAGTGGTACTGCAATCCCATTGGCTTGTCAGCCAGGGCTACAGTCTCGATCTGCAAAAGCGATACAGACAAAGCAGATGGCTGGAATCCATAGGCAAAGGGGCTATGGTGCGCGCAGGAGACCAAGTTGAATATGTAGGGGCACTATATGCACTCCAAAAACAAAGCAACTTATTCATCCACCCAGGCGGCCGGACAGCTTTATATTTGCTGGGTAAATCTCATTACCTGGAATTGTCAGGAAAGCAAGCGGTCATCTTTGGCGGCCAAAGAGAAAGGCTACCGACATGGTTTCTCAAACACGATTGGGAACTGAAAATAAAATATCACCAAACGTCTTTCTTGCCGGCAGATGTCGGTCTCACCGAAATCGAACTCAAGAATTTCTCTATCAAGGTTTCGGATACCACAAGGGCATTATTGGAATGTCTTTATCTCGCGCCTAAAAATCAGGAGCTCATGGAATGCTATCAGTTGATGGAAGGATTGAATAATCTGCGGCCAACCCACGTTCAATCCATGCTTGAAAAATGTCAGTCTGTTAAGGTCAAGAGACTGTTCCTCTACATGGCTGAAAAAGCAGGTCACCAATGGTTTCAATTTATTGATGTCAAAACAATAGACTTAGGGCAGGGCAAGCGCAGCATTGTCAGTCAGGGTACATACATATCAAAGTATCAAATAACCGTTCCAAAGGAATTCGAAGCGGATGGCAAAGGAGGCATATAAAAAACAAGTCAAGCTATTATTAGGAGTGCTTCCTGAAATCGCAAAGGAGAATTGCTTTGCATTGCATGGCGGCACCGCAATCAATCTGTTTGTCCGCGAGATGCCGCGCTTGTCGGTTGATATCGATCTCACTTACGTACCTTTAGAAGATCGCGAAACATCCCTTGGTAATATTTCTGACGCATTGGAAAGATGCAAAGAGCGCATTCAAAAAATTTTTCCAAAAGCAACTTCCGTTCATAAAAAAGATAACGCAAAGTTACATATCTCTGAACATGAGATAAACATTAAGATCGAGGTCAACACCGTTATACGCGGAACAATCGGCGATCCACTTAACATTGAACTCTGCGCAAAAGCACAAAAGGATTTCGAAGCGTTTTGTACAATTAATGTTGTTCCTATCGGACAACTCTTCGGCGGAAAAATCGTTGCGGCTTTTGATCGTCAGCATCCCAGGGATTTATTTGACGTGAAATACCTATTGGGGAACGAAGGATTTACGGATGAAGTCAGGAAAGGATTTATCTTTTCGCTTCTTAGCAGCGACAGGCCCATTCATGAAGTCCTCGTGCCGAATTTCCAGAATCAGCGTTCGGTGCTGGACAATCAATTTGCCGGTATGACTGAGGAGCAGTTTACCTATGAAGAATATGAATCTGTCCGTGACAATATGGTCAAAACAGTTTACCAACAATTAACGGACGCAGATAAAAAATTCCTTTTAAGCGTAAAGGGTTTGAAACCTGATTGGAGCCACTATGACTTTGGAAAGTTTCCCGCTGTAAACTGGAAGCTGCAAAACTTGCAAAAACTCAAAGAACAAAACCCGGAAAAATATCGTCAGCAATATGAAGCATTAGAGAAAAAACTTTCAAGTTTTTAATATTTTTCTTTAACTTCCTAAAATAAGTTGACGGTTTTCATGAAGTTCCGATTGCTCTAAGTTGTCTGGATTTTTTTTCCTGTATGAATTATTTCGCATGCATACGCGACTCCAAATAAATGTCCGGAATCATTCAGATATTTGCGCCCGCTATGCAAAGCAATTCCGAAATCACATCAGTTCTGCACCGTCACTTCATCATCCACAAACCTTTTGGGTATTTATGCCAGTTTGTGTGTGAGTTGAAAAAGAAAAAACTCCTGGGCGAACTTTATAATTTCCCTGAAGGAACAATGGCCATTGGTCGTTTGGATGAAGACAGTGAAGGTCTGCTCCTGCTCACAACTGATGGAAGGGTGAGCGAACTCATCCGCAGCCGGAAAACAGAAAAAGAATACTTCGCACAGATTGATGGCCTAATAACAGACGAAAGTATACTAAAACTGGAACAAGGCGTAGAGATTGGAATAAGGAATATTAAATACATGACAAAGCCATGTAAGGTGAAACGTTTGGAAACTGAACCTGCATTTGCGCCTCGCACCAAAAGAATACGTGACGACAGGCATGGACCAACATGCTGGATATCGATCACGCTCACAGAAGGCAAACTGCGACAGATTAGAAAAATGACGGCAGCTGTTGGCTTTCCAACGCTGCGGCTGGTGCGGATT
>CAYHHK010000145.1:0-2350 GCA_964356415.1 uncultured Flavobacteriales bacterium | reverse complement strand
GCCTGCAAGTCGCGAGTTGCTGTGGCCTTTGATGTTTTTGTGATTGACATATATTTTTTAGCCGACATTCCTCCTTCAAAGCCCTTTGGTTCGGCCTCAAGCATTTTCTTAATAGCCTTTTCCTGACGGGGGTTGAAGCTATTTTTGTACTTATCGAAAAACTTTGCTTTTTTTAGTGAAAGTTCGATCAAAACTCTTGCATGCAATTGCGCTTCCAAAACAGTATTTGCAAAATAATATATCCAGGATGTAATCCTGTTCGAACTTTGGGCCTTTTGAAGTTGTTCATAATAAATTTTCTTTTTCGCTTCGATTGCCTGAGACAAGCTAAGCAAGACAGGACGGTCAACACCCTGAGACAAGGCCTTCTCTGCAATTGCTCTTCCTATCCTTCCATTGCCATCTTCAAATGGGTGGATAGATTCAAAATAAAGATGTGCAATCGCCGACCGGACGGAAGATTTTTTTATCTCATGGCTACAGCCGGGCGCAGTATTATTAAACCAGTCGATGAACATTTCCATTTCTTTCGGCACCCTGGAAGAGGGGGGCGCTTCAAAATGAACCTTCTCTTTTCCAACAGCTCCCGATATAACCCGCATAGGTTCCTTGTGTGTTCGCCATGCGCCGGCTTTTATTTTTGAAGATTGCCTCAGAAGCATTTTGTGCCAGTCAAAGAGCATTTCTTTAGTGAGTGGTTGCGCAAAACTTTTTCTTACAGCAACCATAAGCTCTGCCGCACCCCTCGCCCTTTTATCATTCACTTTCTCTAAAGTGAGATTAAGTCCCAGGTTATTTCGAATAGAAGACAAAACATCTGACCTCTGAAGATATTCACCTTCTATTTCTGAAGTCTTGAGTGCTTCAGCCACCATGAGGTTAATCATGGCCTCAATATAAGCGTCCTCCGGAATGGCTTTTAAAATACCGCTAACGTGCGCTGTCTCTTGCTCGAACACATCGAGTACTTCCTTTGAACTGCTTAAATTATATTTGAAATCCGGCCAATCAACCTGTTGCCAGTTATACCTTCCCATGAGCCAAAGATACTAATTATTTGGCTCAAATATAGTTAAATTATGAGCCGAATAGACCCTTTATTCGGCTCATATCCATGACGTGACTACAACGAAAAAGCCTCAATAGCAATGCTATCAAGGCTTTTAGCGGTTGTACCCGGGACGGGATCCCGATAGCTATCGGGGTATATTTCTTCACTCTTGAATTACCAGCTTAAAAAGAAATCTCTTTAATTTAATATCGTTTATATCAGTTCCTTCTGCCTCATAAACATAGATCTCCTGATCTATAAATCGTAAAATACAATTTAGCGAATTTTTATTATTTGATAACTTAACTTTACAATAAGTACACCTGCCAAGATCATCCAGGAACATCGTTTTATTTTTAATTCCTTCATAAAGCATGGACAAATCCAGAGGTATGATATTATTCAGTTGTGTAACATGTAAAGTAAAACTTCCGCCAGTCAATTTGACTGATTGAATTTTTTTAGAATTCATGACTTTACCACCTGGATGAATTACAACATCCTTTTCAAGAAGACTGTCTTTTCCATCTAATAATTTAAAAGTATTAATGAATCTTGACTGTTCAACTACCAGGTTAGCATTAAAAATCGGAACAGTATCATGAATATATTTTTGAAAAACAATAGAATCATTCCTGAATGAGCCTTTAATTAAAAGCACCATTTTCCCATTTTTTTTAATAATAGAATAATTATCATACTTATATTTTTTTGAATATCTGAAGTCGAAATTATAAGGTACATCAATTAGCCGAACTTCATTTGTCACTTTATCAATCTCATACCTAGTTTCCAAGTATTCGGTCCCCCAAGTCCAGCAGAGAATTTGATCCTGTCTGATTAATATAGCATAAATCGGTTGCAAAAGAGTGTCAGCGTTTTTGATATCACGATCACTTTCCTTTAATATATCTAAGTATGCTTTAGGCATATAATGCCCTTGTAAAAAGGGAATCTCTTGAGAATAACATTTTAGTGTTGCTAGTATTAAGATAACTAATAGTTTAAATTTACACATACTGCTCAAATAGCATATTATTCAATAATCCAGTTCCAAACATTGGAATCCCAATTGCCAAGAAAATGTGATCCAACCCACCCTGCTAGGCGTAGCAATTTGCTACGCCTTATTCCATTTCTTTTCATCCCGCTTGGGCTAGCCCCAACAACTCGCAGGCACAAAAATGTAAAATGAAGCCATATCTAAAAACAAAAGGATGCACTTTGAATGCATCCTTTCCTTTTGTACCCGGGAGCGGAATCGAACCGCCACGGCATCGCTGCCACAGGATTTTAAGT
>CAYHHK010000144.1:0-9176 GCA_964356415.1 uncultured Flavobacteriales bacterium | reverse complement strand
CGCTCACCCCTTCCCTAAAGGGAGCTCCCGCACGAGTAAACTTTCTGGCAAAGGTGAAAGATAGAGCAAATCAAATTTCAAAGATTAAATTTCAAATTTTATTCTAAGACATTGCCCTACCATTCCCGGCTGCTCTTCTTCATTCGTAAATTCGTACTTAGCACATTCGTATTAATTCGTACTTAGTACTTAGTACATTCGTATTAATCCGTACTTCGTAACCTACCAGTCGTTCTTATCCTTCACCTGCTTCTCATTCGTAATAGAATTTTTCAGATCTGCTATCGTTGTCTTTGCGTAATTGTCTGTCTGGCGCAGGTATTCATCCATGGCGCTTGTATGAGACGGCAAAGCAGTATCATACCACTTCTCGCAGGCATAATAGCTGTTGCCTTTCCAGTTGAAATCAGTGAGTGTTAATTTGAATCTTCCGTCTTTGGCTGCAACGGTAATGGTGTACTGCACAAGTCCGCCGTCTGATCTAGTGCCTTCTTTGTCTGGAGGATTTGAAATCCTGAAACGTGGTTTACCCGTCACTGATTTTCCAATGGAATCATTCTCCCTGATCACCTCTCCCGGATTCTTGTAATACATTTTGAACCATGCCAGTATTTTCTGATACAATTCATCTGCCAGTTTTCCGGGTGCATCCACCACTTCTTCATAAGTGATCTTATTGGTCACATTGTCCCTCGGAAGTTCAGGCGGAGGAAGCGGTGTTTCTTTTTTCTTTTGTGCATCAGCGGTGAAACTGATTGCAATTGCCAATACGGCTGCAAGAAATATTTTTTGCATGCTTGTTATTATTAATGAGTTGCAAATTTAAAAAGGAAAGCGATAGGAAAAACTTTGGGCGGAACGTTTTACCAATAGTCAAGATGATCTCAACGAAGTACGAATAGTACATACTAATGTACGAATTGCATACTGCTCTTTCCCCGCATCCCTCCCGAAACGTCGGGACCTAAAGGGCGAGGCCTTCGCGCAAATCACAAAATTGCTTAAAAATATTTCCGGAGTACAAATTTACGCATTTGCATATTTGCACATTCACACATTTGCACATTGGTACTAGCTCTTCGGCACCTTCAACTTCATCCCCGGCGCAATGCACGATTCATCAGCGAGGTCATTGATCTCTTTCAGCTTGTTAATGCTGATGCCATTGTACTGGCGCGAAATACTGAAAAGGGTATCTCCCTGCTGAACGGTATAAAAAATATAATCTTCCTGTGGGTTGGGAATAGCCGGTGATTTTACTTCAGAAGTCTTTTTGGGTGTATTGTTGTTCTCTTCTTCCTTTGTTACCCATACCTTCTGACGAACCGTTCCCTTGATCACCAGGTTTTGTCCCGGTTGCAGGCGGGTTGTTTTCAGGTGGTTCCATTTCTTGATCTCAGCAAGTGTTACCTTGTATTTGTCGGCGATATAGCTGAGGTATTCACCGCGTTTTACTTTATGTGAGAAGAATGCAATTTTGGTCTGGTAAACATAAGCTCCTTCCGGGGCACTGGCGTCTTCATTGTCCGTTGAACCTGCTGTTGTGTACTGTTCGGGTATTGCGCAGTAAGGACTCAACTTATCAAGTCCGATGGAAGTGTAATAGTCGTCAAACATGCTGCGCACAAGTTCATTGCGTGTGCCGGGAGCGCGGGCACCAAGCACAATGCTGATCAGTCTGTGATCGCACAAATAAGACGAAGCCACCAGACAAAAGCCGGCACGTTTTGTATATCCGGTTTTCATTCCGTCAACCTGTCCTTTGAAATCAATGGCAAGCTTGTTATGATTGCTGATCGTAGTACTCTTATTGCCGCAGGAGATATCGGCATAATCCATTCGTGTAACGTCAATGATCTCTGAATACTTCAACATCTCCAGTGTAAGCAGCAACAGATCAGTTGGTGTTGATGCATTGTCGTAAAGTTTTGAATAAGACGGAAGGCCTGTAGGATTTCCGTAGTACGTGCTCATCATTCCCAGTTCGCGCGCCCGCATGTTCATGCGCTGTATAAAGCCGTCCAGATTTCCTTCTCCGACAAAACGCGCCATTTGTTCTGATGCTTCATTGTTGGATGCGATCATTGCATTTTTGAAAAGGTCATGTAATGTATAGGTAACATCAGAAGTGGAACGCACCTTTCTCTTTTTCACCCAGTAATAAATATCGCGTGTCCATGCTACCTGGTCATCCCAGTGTACTTTTCCTGCATGAATATCTTCCACAGTGAGCAATGCAACCATCATCTTTGTGAGGGATGCGATCGGATACGATTTGTTCATGTCCTTTTGCCATACGATCCTCTGATTCTGCATGTCGTAAAGCAGTCCTGCCTTGAGGTGGTTCTCTTCCACCATTACCGTTGTGTCGGGCTTGAAAACAAAAGGAGTGTTCAGTGAAGAAACAGCCCTGATTGAATCCTCATTGGGCCTGCGAAAGGCATTGGCGTCTTTTGCAAACAACAATCCGCAAAACATCGCAAAACACAAAATGATTGTGGCTTGAAATCCTTTCGTATTCAGGGTTCCGGGCATTCCAGTGAGTTTTAACAAGCAATTAAGATAGGGCAATTATAAGCGTTCTTTGTCAAATATTTGGCAAACAACCACTTTTCTTTAGCCAATCTTCATTTAATAGTGACTTTTATACTTACCAATCAGGTAAACGTTACCATCCATATAATATTGTTTTATCATCAGAAATAATATAAAATCCGGAGGCATCAATGGCTTAAAAGCGGCTTCACGATTGATGTTTCAGATAGCGCAAGTGTCGCTGTATTCACATCGGTGATCAGGTTAATCCCCGGTCGTTTTCCCTTTTCCAGAGATCCGAGTTCTTTTTTCCAGCCGAAAAAATCAGCACCGTTCAGGGTGCCCCATTTCAATAAAGTTTCAAGATTAATAAATGGGGCATTGGCGCTGATGGTTTTTAATTCTTCCAGAACCGACAATGAATGATTGCTTGCAAGGCTGTCTGTTCCAATGAGAATCCGACAACTGCTATTAATAAATGCCTGAAAATCAGGCAGCCGGTTTTCGATATAAAGGTTGGCATTCGGACAAAAGCACCAGTAAATCACTGAACTGTAAAGATGTGCCCAGTTGATATCTTCCAGCGTAGAAAATGTATTGTGCACGAGCAAGGTCTTATTACATTTTGGAAGGTGAGACAAGGTAGATGCCAGGGAACGATAGCCAGTAGGATTCCAGTTTTTATAAAGATCACCGAAGGAGGAAAGCTTTTCGAACAGGGCGCCGCTTTTATTGAGGAACATTTCATTTTCAGTTGCAGTTTCCTGATTGTGAATGGTCAGAACGCTATCATGGGAATATGCATGTTCGTGGATGCGTTTCAGCAATTGTGTGGAAACCGTATAAGGCGCATGCGGACTGATGGAAGCACTGTTTCCGGTTTTATAAAATTTTTCGAGTAACGCAACACCCTTTTCAAATGCCTCGTCAGATTTTGCAGGAACAATATCGAATACTTCAATGAAGTTATGATACATCAACCGGCTTTTCTTCTTCTGAAAAAGAGTGTCGGTTGTATTGCAAATGTCACCGACACCGACGATGCCATTGGCAATCATTTCATCTTCTGCCTTTTCAATGGCATGTTCAATTTTCTCTTTGTTAGCATCACGCCCTTTGATGATTTCCCCGATAAATCCTGGCAGCATTTTTCCTTCTTCCAATTCGCCTCGCAGGTGAGAAAGCTCAAGGTGGCAATGCGCATTGATGAATCCCGGGGTGATGATTCCTGAATATTTTTGAAAGCTTGGTTTTTCAATGAATTTTTCACTCGCAAATTGTTCATGCGTGAAAACTCCCTGAATCTCACCGCTTCCATTGGTTACCACCACTCCATTTTTTATGTGAGGAGATGAAACCGGAAATACATAATCCGCTGAGAATGCGTGCAGCATAGCGCAAAGGTACATTAGCAGGAAATATTTTCACCGGAATAATAAACAAGGGCGATATTTTTATACATTCACTCCCCGAAATTCAATTCATTGTTTAACCAATTTAAATTCATTTATCATGAGCGGAATCAATAAAGTAATCCTGGTAGGAAATGTAGGCAAGGATCCTGAAGTAAAATACCTTGAAGGCGGCATTGCCGTTGCCAAATTTCCTTTGGCTACAACTGAAGTATATAAAAACAAGGAAGGCCAAAGGGTAGAAAACACGGAATGGCATAACATCGTGATGTGGCGCGGACTTGCAGAAGTTGCTGAGAAATATGTTCGGAAAGGCAAGCAACTCTATATTGAAGGAAGGATCAAAACACGTCAGTATGGTGAAGAAAATGCCAAAAAATATTTCACCGAGATCCTCGCAGACACCATGACCATGCTTGGAACTAAAGGAGACGGAAACAGCAATCCCGCACAAGCATCAGCGCCTTCTGATACAGGCAGAACGATGAATACACCGGCACCTGAAATGACAGCCGGACCCGCAGACGATCTTCCGTTCTAAGAACTACGTAGGTTGAGACTCAATCGCTGAAATAGAGGCATTGGGTCTGAGGAGTACCTTACCTTACTTCGCCTCATAGCGTCCTGAGGAATAACAGCCAGTAAATCAATTTTAAAGATTCCTCACTACGTTCGGAATGACAAAATCAATGGAGTAGCGTATGGCGGAAGGAAACATTTGCCTCTCAATTCGAAAGTGTTTCCTTCCGCCAATTTACATTATATGGGCTGTCATTCCGATCCCGCATTTCGCGGGAGAGGAATCCCTCAACCCATCCTGTAACCCTACCTTTTCGTCAGGAGTGTCTCAACACGAATTTAAAGATGATAGCCGAAATCCCCTTCGAAGCGTCGGGGCGGGAGAGGAATGAATAACCTGATTCCCCAAAGCATGAAATCACAGGGATTGTTTTAGAAACTAAAGTCCCGTTTGAAAGATCCCGATCTCGCCCCGTCCCGAAGTTTCGGGACGGGGCGAGATCGGGATGACAGCCATTGTGCTTAAACGTGGGAGATGACTCCAGTCGAATTCAAGAAGCATGCTGCAATCTCCCTGTTTTTTCATTTAAGTTCATTCCCTCCGACGCTTCGGGGCGGGATCGAATTACCCCCCTTTCTATTCTTATTCATTCCAACACCCAAAGATTTATAACTTTGCCCGCTCTCATATAGTCAGCAAACTTGGATCACCCCGTTTCTTCACATCCTGTTTTTATTTTGCTCCAGATCAGTTCCGGTATCATTAATCCTGATTTCAGTTTTTCAATGCCATTCCTGAGCGGATGTATTGTTTTGATCGTTTTGTTGTTTACTTCCGGTTTTGTAAGCGGCGCAGAAACCTCATTTTTTGCCATCAGCCCAGCCGAACTGAAGAACCTCAAAGATTCCAAAAACACTTCTGAAAAACTGATTTACCGGCTGCTCAATAAGCCCAAAGGACTGCTTGCCACGCTCCTGATCACGATAAACTTTGTCAACATTGCCATTGTTGTTCTTTCTTCTTTACTCATCAACCTGATATTTAATTTTGCAGGACATGAAACATGGGGATTTATCATACAGGTCGTGGCCGTTACCTTCGTCATCGTTTTATTTTGCGAGGTCATGCCGAAAGTTTATGCCCAGCAAAATGCCATGCGGACTGCACGATTTAGCGTATTCCCTGTGTACATACTTGATAAACTACTGAAGCCAATCAGCTATCTTCTTATTTCATCCACTTCTTTCGTTGAAAAAAGGATCCGGCTGAAAAGTTATGATGTAAGTGTGGATGAGCTCACCCATGCCATTGATGTGACTTCCGACAAAGATACACCCGAAGAAGAAAAGAAAATACTGAAAGGCATTGCGCGCTTCGGCAACACAGACGTGAAGCAGATCATGAAGTCGAGGATGGATGTAGTAGGAATTGACGACACCATGAAATTCAGTGAGCTGTTACCGTTCATCATTGAAAATCATTATTCCCGGTTGCCCGTTTTCAAAGAATCCTTCGACAGCGTGACAGGCGTGCTGTACACCAAAGACCTGCTTCCGTTTCTCAATAAAAAGAAAGACGAAACTTTTCATTGGCAACAACTGGTGCGGCCTGCATATTTTGTTCCGGAAAGCAAAAAGATCAACGACCTGTTGCAGGAATTCCAGGAGAAGAAAATGCACCTGGCCATGGTGGTGGATGAATACGGCGGCAACTCAGGCATTGTAACGCTGGAAGATATCCTGGAGGAGATCGTTGGAGAGATTCATGATGAATTTGATGAAGAAGAACTCTCCTATTCAAAACTCGATGACCACAATTTTGTTTTCGATGGCAAGGCACTGATCAATGATGTTTGCCGCGTTATGGAACTCGACCGGAGTATGTTTGATTCTAAAAATGATGGTGTGGATACGCTGGCAGGATTGATACTTGAAATGGCCGGTGGTATTCCTGTGCGGGGAGAAATGGTGGAGATCAATGGCATCAAACTGAAGATAGAATCGGCGGACAAGAGGAGAATTAAAAGAGTAAAAATCACATTGCCGGAAACAAAAAACGCTTCAGGCAATTCAGGAGTTTCTGCGATGGTAGCTTTGCTGATAACGTCATCCCTGCTGCTCACATCGTGCGATGAAGAATATGTTCCGAAGCCCAAAGGATTTTTCCGCATTGCACTTCCGGAAAAGAGTTACCATAAATATGCCCCTGCCAATTGTCCCTTCGAATTTGAAGTACCAACCTATGTCGTTGAAATAAAGGACTCGTCGCCTTTTACAGAACCCTGTTTCATGGACATACAGTTTCCCGTTTTCAATGCAACAGTTTACCTTACTTATAAACCTGTAAGGAATGATTTGAAAAAACTGTATGAGGACCACCGCAGCATGACGATGAAACACATTCCCAAGGCCAATGCCATTGATGAAGAAGCGTACAATGATGCAGTAAACAAGGTTTACGGAAGCCGTTACAACATCAAAGGCAATGCGGCCAGCAACACACAGTTTTACCTGACAGACAGCACAAAACATTTTATCCGCGGGTCCCTGTATTTTTACTCTGTTCCACAGCCCGACAGCATTGCGCCTGTGCTGGCATTCATTAACGAAGACATAAGACACATGATAGAAACTTTCCGCTGGAAATAAAAGATATAGATCTTGTTATTACTTTCGCATTCTGAAAATGAAAACAAAACTTATACTCCTCCTCCTGCTGAGCGCATTGGCTGCAGATTCCAAGGCACAGCTTATTCCGATCACAGCAAAAAATAAAGGAACCTTTTACTTCATGTGGGGTTATAACCGCGACTGGTTTTCAAAAAGTGATATTCACTTCAAGGGAACCTATCCTGATTCTCCGCTTACACCGGTAGAAGCCAGGGGAAAGCAATATGATTTTACACTGGTGGGCGCCAAAGCTGTTGACCGTCCGCAATTCAATCGCATTGCAGACTGGAATGTTACGATACCGCAGTTTAATTACCGCTTCGGATATATTTTTCCCGGAGAAAATTTCAATGGCATTGAGGTCGGATTTGATCATGTGAAGTATGTAATGGTCTCTGATCAAACACTTCGCGTGCAGGGGACGGTTTACGATTCCACAATAGAAAGCGTCGCCAACGTTGACAGGGATATGGTGGTTGGCGATGAATTCGTTCACTTCGAACACACCAATGGCGCCAATTACCTGATGCTTAGTTTTGTGAGAGGGATGCCCTTGCTCAGGACACGTTCGGAAATGCACACCATTATGTGCTATGTAAAACCCGGTGCCGGTGTTGTAATTCCGCGCTCTGATGTTACCATCAACCGCGTGCGAAAAAACAATGAGTTTCATGTGGCAGGTTATGTTGCCGGACTGGAAGTTTCATTCCGTTATGTACTTGCAGAACACGTTTACCTGGAAACAGCAGCAAAAGGATGTTATGCCAATTACACCAATGTGCTGACTACAAACGGAAACAGCGCCAACCATTCCTTCACAAGTTTTGAATGGCTTTTTTCACTTGGCTACCAGTTTCGTCTTTGAGAAAAAGAAAAGCGTTGTGATCACAGCGGAGAAAAGAAAAAATCCACCAACCTGGTGAAGCGCCGCAAGTGTTACCGGAGTGCGATACAACAACGTAAATACCCCAAGCAGAAACTGCACTGATACGGCAAGCACGCAAACCTTTATAGCCATTTTCTGATGTGCGGAAAGATTTTCTTTTCGGCTCGTCCACCACAAAAATAAAATCAACAGCACAATTGTATAAGCCAGTCCTCGGTGGATGAACTGCACCGTGAGCAGGTTTTCAAACAAATTCATGTAAGCAGGGCTCACGGCATTGATGCCGGCGGGAATCCATTCTCCGTCCATTGTAGGAAAAGTATTGGCAACTTTTCCGGCGTGCAGTCCGGCGGTAAAAGCACCATAGATCAGTTGAAGAATTACAAAACCAAGAATGACATTGAGAAAGCCCGATATTTTTTTGCCGGTATTGAATTCTTTTTTCTCAAACATCAGTTGTAGTGCATACCAGTAAGTAAATCCGAAAGTGATGAATGCAGCGATGAGATGAATTGCCAGCCGGTAGTGGCTTACGCTTGTCCTTTCAGTGAGACCGCTCTTCACCATGTACCATCCCAGGAAACCCTGCAAGCCGCCGAGTACAAAAAGGAAAAGAGACTTACGGATCCATTCTGCATTCAGTTTTTTCCTCCACAAAAAATAAAGGAATGGAAGGAGAAATACCATACCGATTGTTCTTCCGATGAGGCGGTGCAGATACTCCCAGAAAAAGATCTGTTTGAAATCGCTGAGTTGAAAATCGTAATTCAGTTTTTGATACTGCGGAATCAGTTTGTACTTGTCAAAAGCATCCTGCCATGCAGCATCATTAAGCGGAGGAATGGTACCCATCACCACATTCCATTCTGTGATAGACAATCCGCTGCCCGTTAGCCGCGTGATGCCACCGATTACCACCATTAAAAAAATGAGGATGCACCCGGAAAGCAGCCAGATCACAACTTTCTTTTTGTCGCCGTCATTCATTGCGCGAAGATAGGAAGGAAAAGAATTTTGGGCAGAAATTTAAAATCTGAGCTTTTTAACCTGCAAGGATAAATTGAAGAAGAGAAGACGAAAACTTCCTTCTATATTTGCCTCTATGTAGATAGGAGGAAGTATTGGGGGAGGGGAGTCCCTGTTATAAGTAAGTT
>CAYHHK010000143.1:0-9205 GCA_964356415.1 uncultured Flavobacteriales bacterium | reverse complement strand
ATCATGGGTATGAAAGAGCGCGCCGCTATGCTTGGCGGAAACCTTACTATAGAATCCATAGAAGGAAAGGGGACACACATTAAATTAAACGCACCAATTCGCCTGCTTCACAATGTTTAAAATACTCATAGCAGATGATCACGCCATTGTGAGGAATGGAATAAAACAATACATCCTTCATGATATGCCGGATGCATTAATTACCGAAGTTAATAATGGTCATGCACTTCTTAAGGCAGCGCGTGAAGGAAGTTTTGATATTGTAGTCAGTGACATTTCAATGCCCGGCATAAGCGGACTTGAAGCGCTCAAACAACTGAAAGAAGAATTTCCAAAACTTCCGATACTCATCATCAGCATGCACCCTGAAGAACAGTATGCGTTACGCGTTTTAAAAGCCGGAGCCAACGGATATATCAATAAAGATTGCACACCGGATGAATTGGTAAACGCCATCAGACAAATACTGAGTGGAAGAAAATATATTTCGCAAAGTATTGCGGAACATCTTGCTGAAAATGCGGGAATAGATTCTCCCGGCCCACTGCATGAAAAACTTTCTGACCGTGAGTTTGATGTTCTTAAAATGATCGGTTCAGGTAAAAGCGTTTCAAAGATTGCCGAAATACTTTCCTTAAGCGTAAACACCGTGAGCACCTACCGCCTGCGCTTACTTGAAAAAATGAACCTGCGCACCAATGCAGAACTTATTCATTATTGCGTAGAAAATTCCCTTCTCTGATTTAAAAAGCCTTTCCACGCAGGTTTGTTTCGCCCTTGATATTGATGTCACGGTTGGTACTACAATCTTTCGTCAAAGGCACGCGTATAATGCATATTCCAATTCAATATGCGATACCAACTTAAACTTCTCATTGCAAATCAATCAGAAGAAATCAGCAAGCAACTTCGTAATTTTATTTCCCCGCTAGATTACATATCTGTGGTTGGCAAGGCTGAAAACGTAAGGGAGGCATCAGTCATTATCGAACTAATGAACCCCGATGTCATCATTCTAAATATTCAAAACCCTGAGAACGGTAACATTACTATACTTAACAATATAAGAGACAAACAACTCCCTATAAAAATAATTATTTTCTCCAGCCACCCTGAACCTTTTTATAAGCACTTATGCATAGAGTGCGGCACAGATTTTTTTCTGGAAACTTCAAGTGATCTTGCAACTATTCCCCTTATATTAAAAAAGCTAGCCAAAGCGGCTTAATGAGAAAAATGATATATTCCTTAATGCTGCTTAAACGGCTTTACTAAACAACTTTGACCGGGTTCGGCTTCTCCAATACCTTGCATCAAGTGCCATGCATATATTCCGTAAAAATGGTTTGCCGATTTCGGTAACAACCAATTTATCCTGCAGCATTTCCACCAATCCATCAGCTTCAAGCTCCTTCATCCTTTCGAGTCCCTCTTCAATAAATGAAGACATATTCTCTGTCTGCCATTCAGTTTCTCCATTACACATGATATTAAGAATATGTTTTCTTAATTCCAGGTCTTCATCAGTTAGAAAATGTCCTTTGCTAACCGGGAATTTATTCTCACTGATCAATGATTCATATTCCTCAACAACTTTTACATTTTGCGCAAAGGCATTCCATGAATCGCTGATGCTTGATACACCCAGCCCAATCAATAATTTTGCTTTTGAAGTTGTATATCCCATAAAATTCCGGTGCAATGTTTTGCTGACGGATGCCGAATACAAAGGATCACCTTTCAATGAAAAATGATCCATGCCTATTTCTACGTACCCTTGATTCTCAAGCATTGTTCTTCCTGTTTCATAAAGGTTTCTTTTTGTTTCACCGTCAGGCAAATCAAGTTCTGTAAATTTTCGTTGGCCGGGCTTCAACCATGGCACATGAGCGTAACTGTAGAATGCAATGCGGTCTGGATTTAATTGATTTACTTTGTTTACAGTATCGACAATGCCATTCAAAGTCTGTAGCGGTAATCCATAAATAAGATCATAATTGATGGATGAATAACCCAATGACCTTGCATCTTCAGTTACCTGCTTCACCTGATCAAATGATTGCTTGCGATGAATCACATCCTGCACCCTTGGATCAAAATCCTGAATACCTAAGCTCACCCTTCGAAAGCCGAGATCAAAGAGTGTTTTTAAATGCGCTAATTCAGTATTTGCAGGATGACCTTCAAAACTGAATTCATATTCATCATGTAGCGTTGAATTTTCCAATATTCCTTCAATGAGCATTTTCAGATTTGCTGCATTGAAGAACGTCGGAGTTCCGCCACCCAAATGAATTTCACGAATTACAGGGGCATCTGAAAATAACGCACGATACATTTTCCATTCCTTCAGCAATGCCTTAATGTATGGCTCCTCAACAGCATGGTTGACTGTAATGCGTGTATTACACCCGCAATAAGTACACAATGATTCACAAAAAGGAAGGTGAAGATAAAGACTGATACCATTTTCAGTGTTTGTCTCTCTGAACGTTTTAACAACCGAATCGGTCCAATGATTCACATCCGGCCTTTCACTATCCCAATAAGGTACTGTGGGATAACTTGTATAGCGTGGTACCGCTACATTATATTTTCTGATAAGCTCCTCTTTCATTATTCAGATTTTCAAGTTTCAATCCCGTAACAATTAATATAGTGCCTACAAATCCATACATGAGCTGCAGCCAGCTGGGATCGCTGATAAGCATGATCTGAAAAGTAATCCAACCGGCGAGGATGATACCCTGAATGATGATCAGCAGGGAATACAACTTATACTGTTTTATCAATGCATAAAGTGATATCAGACTGAACACGCCGTTCACTAAAAACAAAACAATACCGGGAACAAGGAAATTTTCGAATGGGGATGTTTCAAGCAAACTTTTATCGAGACCAAGGCCACTTCCTGATGGATCCATCATCAGACTTGCACCGGCAATCAATGCAGGCACACCGTTTAAAATCAAAAAACTTGCTGCAACGATATGCAGATTTTTTTTTCTTCGTTCTCTATCAGTTATCACTCCTGTACCATTCTGCATAAGACGTACTTGTTTCCTGCAATCGCACATGATGGATGTAAATATGGGCGGGCAAATGCTTAGCTACCTTGTTTTTAAATTCAATTAAAAGATTCTCACATGTCGGTTGAAACGGAACAAAAAATATTTTTTCAAAATTCTCCCTTAGCCCAATCATTAATCTCTGGTCCATATTTTCATTCAGCACAAGTGAATGGTCATAGGCATTGATTATTTCATGCTGTACTATTTTCTTGATTTCAGAGAAATCAATCACCATTCCATTTTTCGGATGGCCGGGATTGTCGAGGATCTCTCCGATCACTGTTACGGAAAAATGATAGGTATGACCATGAATATTTTTACAGGGACCATCATATCCCCACAAGGCATGCGCCATATCCAATACGAAGGATTTTGTTACACGTAGCTGTGTCATCTTGTATTATTACAGTTCGCAAGCTACCCTCCTGCTTAATGCATGATTATGACTTTAGTCATGGAACCGCCTGACAATCCTCATATCATTACAGCCCGAATCCGGGGACATTTGTAAAAACCACATTACTGAATGAAAAAATCCTTTTTATTCTGCCTCATTTTCTGCATTGCCATAATTGCCAACGGGCAGATTGAAATCACCCATTACATCGATAGTATTGCTGCGAAGCACATTGCAAAAAATCACGGCAATGCCCTCATCATTGGAATAAACACCGGTGGAAAGGAACAGATTTTTACTTACGGAGAAACAGAAAAAGGCAACAATAAAAAACCGGATCCTAATACTGTTTTTGAGATCGGGCAACTCACCCAAATTTTTACAAGTGCCTTGTTTGCTCAGATGAGCATTAAAGGACTGATCAATCCCGATGAACCCATCAGGAAATTCCTACCTGTGGATGTGCCGGCACCTGTTTACCGTGAAATAGTTTGTGAGCCTGTACTGATGGATGATGTCATTTATGAAAAAGGATTTAGCATCAACGAAAAATATACCCGTTATATATGTAAACCCGATCGTTCATCCAAGCCACAGCCAATCCTTTTATGCTACCTCAGCACGCATACCAGTGGATTGCCAGTGAAACCGGCAAACCATAAAGTGAAAGCAAAGAATCCTTATTCAGGTTATTCGAAGGAGAATTTGTATGACTTTTTGCGTAGTTACACATTGGCTAAACCCATCGGATATGATTATCAGTATTCAGATCTGAACATGGCCTTGCTTGGACACATACTGGAACTGAAGGCAGGAAAGTCCTATGCCGAACTGCTTGACTCCAACATTATTTTGCCACTTGCAATGGAAAGCACTTCAATTAAAAATAAAGAGTCCGCAAGATTGCTTGCAGGTCATGATGCAAAAGGAAAAACAGTTCCTTATTGGGATTATGATGTAATGGCTCCTTCAGGCGCTTTGCACTCCGACATGGAGGATATGATGAAACTTCTTTCGATGAATATCAGTCTTGAAAACAGTGAACTGAAAAATATTTTTGACTACATGCACAATCCGAGAATCAGGTTTACAAATAAAAAGCACGGAACAATAGAGGCTGCGCTTGGCTGGCTCGTAAGTCCGCTTGGAAAAGAAGATAAAAAGTACGTCTGGCAGGAAGGCATCACCGGAGGATTTTCTTCTTTCATTGGTTTTGTAGAAACTACCCGCACCGGAATAGTCATAATGTCGAACAGTGCCGTACCGGTTGATAATCTTGGAAAAGAAGTCCTTCAGAAAATAAACTAACTACTTGCCTTTTTTTTCCTTCTTCCTGAAATAGCTTCTCAGAAGGAAACTATGCTTTAGGCCCTCCAGGTCTTCATTCAGTTTGATCGAACTGCTGTCGATGTGCTGAATGGCCTCACGCAATTGAAATGCAGTTGTGCTGTCGTTGACAAGCACACTTAGCGCTCCATTTCCATGATTTACCTTTTCAAAAACTTCCTGTATATTCAGTGTAGCAGAATGAATCTGTTCGCCACTGATCCTGATCAGTTCCATGGTACTCTTAAAGTCTGAGTTGAGCGCGGTATCATACAGTAAGGTTCCCACAATTCCGTTTCCGCTTTTCAAATCTGCTCCAACCGTTGAAATATCGCGGGCAAGGCCATTTAAATAGTTGCTGGCGGAATCAATGTTTTCCAGTGCATTTTGAAAGTGACCTGCAAGTGTCGTATCCATTAAAACGGTGTAGAGTGTTCCACGGCTTTTATTGATGGTTTCAGTAAGTGATTTAAGATTTGCTGAAACAACAGCTACATTCTGATTCGTGAACTCGAGCGTACGCAGCATTTCTTCCGTATTGACAAATGCCAGTGAAGTAATTTCATCTCCTTCGTCAACGGTCTTTGCATCACTGCTTCCGGCATCAATATTAATCAGCTTGTCTCCCATCAAACCGTCGGTACCAATTCCTGCAATGGAATTCCTCCTGATTACATCTTTCATACGCTCTTCAATGACCATTTCAACCCTTATCGTTGTATCATTGTTGATGAGAATGTTTTCAACGGTTCCAACATCGATTCCAGCGTAGCGGACATTGTTCCCGGCTTTTAAACCATTCACGTCTTTAAACACGGCGTATAGCTTAAATGTGCTGCCAAAAAGGTTCTTGTTGCTTCCAATAAAATATAACCCAACCACAAGCAACACCAGGCCGACGGTTACAAATATTCCGAGTTTAATGTAGTTGGGGGTTTCTTTTGCCATTGTTATTCAAAGAAAGCATGAATTTTAGGATCAGGGAGCGAAGATAGCTCATCATATGTTCCATCGGCATAGCAGATACCATCAATCATTACAGTAATCCTGTTAGCTGTAAGTTTTGCACAATGCATATCATGAGAAATAATTATACTGGACGTATTGTATTTTTTCTGCATCTGCAGCATCAGGTTGCTGATCTCCTTTGCTGTGATCGGATCAAGCCCGGTGGTGGGTTCGTCATAAAGCATAATTTCCGGATGCAGGATCAAAGCCCTTGCAAGCCCTACCCTCTTCTTCATTCCGCCCGATAATTCTGACGGCATCTGATCCATGGCATGGAGCAACCCTACGTTTTCAAGCGTCTCCTTCACCAGTGTGTCAATTTCGATTTTTGATTTGTGTTTGCCGTGACGTCGCAATGCAAATTCCAGATTTTCCCTTACAGTCATGCTATCGTACAGAGCGCTGCTTTGGAAAACAAAACCGATCTTGGCTCTTAAAGAATCAAGGGTCTGCTGATCGAGCGAAGAAATTTCATTCCCGAAAACTTTTAATTCGCCACCGCTGTAATTGAGAAGTCCTACGATGCATTTTATCAATACCGACTTTCCACAACCTGATTTTCCAAGCACGACCACATTCTCTCCTTTGCGAACGGTAAGATTAAAATCCCTTAGAACAATATTGTTTCCAAAGGATATTTTCAAATGCCTCACATCAATAATCGGCTCACCATATGTTGAAGAAATTGCTTCCAAAATATTTATGCTATTTATTCATTCATGTTTGTTAAACGAAACCAAAAAACTGTGTGATCTGAACAACAATCAAATCAATGATAAAAATGAGAAGCGAAGAGACAACGACTGCTGAGTTCGCCGAGCGCCCAACGCCTTCAGTACCTTTCTTTGAATGATAACCTTTATAACAACCAACGAGACCAATGGCAAATCCAAAAAAGAATGTCTTGAGAAATGCCGGTATGAAATCGGAATATTGCAATGATGAAAATACTTTGTCAAAATACAATGTGAGGGAAATCGCTCCGGAAATTTTTACCGCAAGAAAAGAACCAAACATGGCAATTGCATCTCCCATGATGGTGAGGATGGGAACCATGAATATACATGCAATGATTCTGCTGGAAACGATGAATTTGAATGGATTTGTACCCGATACCTCCATTGCATCAATCTGTTCTGTCACCTTCATGGAACCCAGTTCGGCACCGATGCTTGAACCTATTTTACCTGCACAGATAAGACCTGTGATCACAGGGCCAATCTCCCGGATGATAGAAAGTCCAACCATGAAAGGCAGCCAGCTTTCAGCCCCAAACTCCACGAGGGTGGGCCGCGTTTGAAGTGTGAAGACGAGGCCGATAATAAATGCAGTAATGCCAACAAGGGTGAGTGACTTGTAACCAATCTCAAAGCACTGCTTCACCACTTCCCTGAATTCATAGGGAGGAAACCAGACCTCCTTTAAAAAGCGCCAGCCAAAGTGAGCTGTCTCGCCTGCTTCGAAAAAAAACTTCTTAAGTGCCGGAGTCATCAATAAGAACAAGAATTTTAGCTTTTCTGTGGATGATTCAAAATTCGATGGTGAATATGGCAATAGTTTTACTTCTTTTCATCCTCGTCTCCTGAATAATGTTTCCGCACATGCATGTATTTTGAAATGAAATGACGGATGCGCTCAAAAACACGGTCCGCTATTTCATAGACCGTATCTTCTGCTTTTGTCTCAGCTTTTGAAATGTACTTTCTTAAGAGCAACAAAAAACCTGCAGACAAACCATTTTCAAAAAGACTGTTCTTGTCGAATTTCAATCCGGTAACGGAAGCCAGTGCATTCATCAGTATATTCTTTGGCTTCAGGCTTTCCTTTATGTCAGCTACATCAGTACGGATAATCTGCTCCTGCAACTTTGACAATTCCCTGAGTCGTTTAATCTCCGCACGAAGCTCAATGCTGTTTTCAATCTTCTTTGCTTTCATGTTCTTCAAAATAATTACGGATTATCTTATCTGACAATGGTTTCTGGATCCATTCTTTCTTTTTCCATGCAAACAGGATTCCTGCGACAAGGTAGAAACCTGCAACACAGATAAAACCAATGTAGGTGTGTCCTGTGTATTCTGCAATCACATAAGCAATTGCAAAACCGGCGAAAATAAAAAACAGGAAGTACAGGAAGCCAATGATGAAACCACCCAATGCCGCGCCCGCTGCCTGACTCATCTTATCTAAGATGGTGAGCCGCGTGATTTCACCCTGCGTTTCAACGTAGTCTTTAATATGGTCAAGCAGTTCACCTGCCTCCTGCTCTACTGCTGATTTTTGATTGGTGCTCATACCCCGGCTTCTTCTTCTGAAAATGAATTGTTATCGTTTACGGCTGATTTCAGGTTGTCTGATATTTTTCCTGCTGCTTTTCGGGCTGCATCAGATACTTTTTTCCTGGTTTCCTCTCCACTTGCAGGAGCCAGCAAAATTCCGATTGCTGCTCCGATTACTGCTCCGCCAAGCAAAGCAAAAATGACTTTCGAATTATTTCCCATCTTTATTCTTTTTATCAAAAGTAGGGAATTTTAGTAACCAAAGTATGACTTTTGTCACTGTTTCTCATGACATACATTACCGGAGGAAAAACAGCATCATCCAATACAATCATCAAAAATGAATGACCCCGCCTCGTCTAAGGCAAGACAATTTCAAAATGAATATTAGAGACCGACCCGTAGCTTCGGGAAGGTTTCTGAAATCATAGTCCAATTAATAAATTACTGAATGATCAGTAATTGTCCAAATACCGAATAGAATAAAAGAGCTCCATCGCAGTGACTTGTTTGTATAATAAGATTATTAATCAGTTAATGAGCTCCGTAGGAGCGACCTGTTTGTATATAAGCTTATTGTTCAGCAATTGAGCTCCGTAGGAGCGACCTGTAATTTAGCATGATAACTTTTACAATAATCAAACAATCAGCTTGATAAATTAAAGCTTAAATAAAAATATATCAAAAATCAGATTCATCAAATTCATCTGTATGGTATGGGTCTCCTTCAGAAATTAGGAATTGAATACGATAAAAAATATCGTTTTATCTGGATTGAGTAAACAGGCCGCTCCTATGGAGCTCTGAACAATTGGATGGATATACTCTACAAACAGGACGCTCCTACGGAGCTCGGAGTCAAATTTATCTGCCGCCACTTACATCCTAAAAACAAGCGTTCACCAAAAACCAAAAAATATTTCTTGCTTTTTAAAAAGTTGTTTCCAACCTTCGTTCTCCGAAATCATTTTTCCGGAATGAATATTAATACCACAACTTCTATTTTTGAATTTATTTTTAAGCTGAGGTTATTCCAATTAATCATCACCCTGCCTGGATTGCGAGCCCTGCCGCGTTTTTCATTTCGCGGCAACAACTGAGTTTTAATGACGGACATAAAATAC
>CAYHHK010000142.1:0-9307 GCA_964356415.1 uncultured Flavobacteriales bacterium | reverse complement strand
TCCTTTTATCCTCTCCCATAATTTCCCCATTGCGCCATCTTCCATCGCCTGCATCCTTCCTTTCTGTATCATAAGCGAATTGTCTTTTGCGTCACTTAAATAATATTTGAAAACAAAAGGCGCTTCCGGGTTCGACCACCCGCCGATCTGTCCCATGCGCATATCGCTAAACACCAGCGCATTGCTGTCTTTTTCAAGCATGTAATACCCCTGTGAAAAACGCTCCAGTTTTTGAACGTCTTCGTTTCCTGATATGGAATCAGAAAGATGCTGGTTGCGGATGATAGTCGTGTACTGAATGCTGTCAGAGTTATCAAAGATAGAATAGTAGCCGATATGAAATCCATTGGTGTCGCTTGCTACAATGTACCATAGAAAATTATTGAGCGGAGTAGGAGTGGAGAAATAATTTTCATTGGAGATTTTATCTCTCGTCAATGTCTTTTCAATCACTTCATTTACCCGCACTTTATTGATCATGGTAAATAAAAGATAACAGGAACTTAACGTAGTGGCGATGAATGCCATCCTTCTTCTGGATGGATTTTTTGCTTTCTGCACCAACAATACAATCGCGCCAATCCAAAAGAAAATAGAGAATATCGGATCAAGGATAAAAAGGGTATTGAATGAAACGCGGTAATGGTTAAAGGGTTCAAACCAACCGGTGCCATAGGATGTAAGTGCATCCATAAAAATATGCAGGAAGAATCCACTGCCAATAAGTACCATCCAGTTTTTGAATGAAAAATCTTCTTTGCTGTACAAGCGTTTCAATACATAAGCAGCAATAGGAAGTAACAGAATTTGAAAAAGAAAAGAGTGGGTAAAACCTCTGTGTGCAAGAAGCGCATCGGCCGGATTCATCCATAAAGCTGTAATGACATCTACATCCGGTATGCTGTTGGCTACAGCTCCCCACAGCATTGCTTTCTTGCCGATTTTTTTTCCGGCAATAAGTTCTCCTGTACAAATACCTATGGCAATGTGCGTGATAGAATCCAATGTTTCAGCTTATTACAGGGTCAATAAAACAAGGACTCTTTGTAAATTCTTCTTCGGACCCATCTTCATACAACACTTTGACATGAACCTTGCTTCCGGTTTCATAGTCTTTCATGATGATTGATTTCCTGTCTTCACTAAGCTTTCCCTGGATCGGTAGAAAACTCTTTTCATACAGAAGTAGTTTGATCTCTTTGGCAGGCTGCTTAAGAAAAATCTGGTAATCAGTTCGCTGAACAGGTTTGACATCCTGACTAAACAGTGCGTTTGAATAAAAAAGAAATACTGCAATAAAAATCCACCGGATCATAATCCAAAAATACGGAAATTAATCGTTTAAGCCCAAAAGCAAAGATAAAGATATCAATGAGCAACAATGAACTTCCCGTTGAATCGCTGATTTGATGCTTTAACTGAATAGAAGTATAATCCGTTGTCAAGCATTGAGACATCAAGCAGTGTCGGATCCATTCCTGAAATTATTTTGTCTGAGTAATCAGCTATTTTTTCTCCCAGAAAATTATAAATGGAGAGGGAATTTATTTTTAGTCGCCCGCTGCTTACAGTCAACTGATGTTGTGCCGGGTTTGGAAAAACGGAAATGCCATCTGCCTGCGTCAATTCATTTGCATTCGTAAAACACAAAGAAGCAAGCTGTGACGAAATACTTGCAACCCTGTTTGCGATAAATGGTTTCAATCCCGGAGTATTTCCTATGTCCAAAGTGCGGTTGTCTTCAAACTGCTGATTACTGTAGAATTTCTTTGTATCAGTATAAACACTTGTTCTTAAAACATCAGCCAGTGAATCAATGATCGGATCAAGATAGGCTGAATTAAAATCCTGAAGAATATAATCACAGAGGGTCAGCTTGTATTGATTGAAGTAGCTTACATCGGAAAGCATTTTCTGTACAAGAGGCCTTCCATTGGGCTGATAACTGATGCTGAGATTTTCAAGTTGTGAAATGCTCATACCCTGATTGAAGCACCCAAATGCTTCATTAACGTCCCATGCAATTATCGAAAATTTATTTGTGCCGAGGTTGTGATAGAGATAGAAATTATGTCCGGATCCATTGTAGGAATCGAGATTAGAAAAGAGAATATTCATGGCCCAATACTTCAGGTAGGAAGTGGTATTCATCACCGTTTCCAGCGAGTCAAAAAAATACTGAGGTGGTGTATTGTTGATCTTGTCAATAAGCTGAACGAGGTCGCTCCAGTCATTAAGGGAGTCATTTGTCTTCAGTTCATACCGGTGGTAATAGCTTGAGTCTGCATTTCCATACCATTGTAAGCTTCCCATAGGATCTCCTTTAAACAAATTACCGTCATTGTCATTAAATTGCGTCTGAAGAAATGTCTTGTCGACCTGTTCTATAAAAGTATATAAACCCCACAGTGAATCATTCAGGTATAGATTTGCATAAGTGCACCGGGGTGCAGGCAAACCATGCCTTCTGCAAAAATCCAGCGTCAGTTTTTCCCTGATAAAAGTAGGATCTTTAAATCCATTGTTAAGATTAAATTTGTCCATGCCGTCGATTTCCTGCCCGCTCACAAATTCATTCATGTCAATTTTAAAAGGCTTTTTCATACTGTTGTTATTGTATGATGAATTTCCTTTGAACTGAGCCCCGACTGAATCAAACCACAACCCGTCAACCTCCATACTTGCCAGCATTTTTTTATCGAGAGGATAATAGGCCACAAGTGAATCCCACCAGGAAGGTTGATTGAAATAGAGTTTTACGGTATGTATTTGCGGCGAATTAAAAATTGAATCACCCGGGTCCTGACCATTGACAAAATGAACAGATAAAGAAAGTAAAAGCGCGATGCAGATTTTTTCCATACGTGAGTTTCGTCTCAGACTATGACAGAGCTGAAAAGGTTTAAGGAAAAATTCATCAAGTCTTAATGAACAACGCTAAATTTTCCTTGCAACAATTTCTCTCCGTTGAGCGCACGGTAGAAATAAATTCCGGGAGTCCAGTCGGTGATATCAAAACTCATGCGTGATGATAACAGCATGGGTGGTTTTGAGCCGTTTTCAGGTGCTATATTGATGACCTTTTCACCAAGAATATTGAAAATCTCAAAAGATGTTATAGGTGAACGCCCATTGTCTATTGTCAGTTTTTCATTTGCAGGGTTAGGAAAAACGCTCAAACTATTTTCAGTTGCAATTTCATTCGTTCCAAGTACGGCCCATTGCATCACATAATCGCTTCTAGTGGCAAAGTTTCCCAGACTGTCGGCATCAATTCCCAGAATATAGTTCGCCGTTCCACCATGCTGAAACCAGCGGAAATAATTTTTCTGTGATTGCTGTGAACCGAAAAGTGTGTAGTTCCCGTTTCCTAGATAATCCAGCATCAGCGAATCTGTTTCAAGCATTGTTTCCCTTACGCGCAATGTGTTGGCATATGTGGCTGTAGGAGTCGTAAGCGAACCATAGCCATCTGCATGAAAGTCGGCTTGAAAATTCAAAATGACCTGTGCATTAAAAGTCAGGTAAACAGTATCAATAACCACACGTGAAACATCTGTGTGCTGATCGCCGTAGCTGAAAGGAACAGGTACATACATCTGTTGCGGATTGATAACAGCGGTGAAAGCAGTTGACGTAAATCCGTTTATGTAAAATCCTGTTGATGCAGAATTGAAATAAGTCCAGTCGTTGCTTCCGGCTTTATGCGATGCCAGCGTTGCGCCCGGAAAGGTTGATGCATATGGTGTGCCTGCTGCTGCTTCAAAACCGGAAGTGTCAATGTAAGAATATTGTAAGGTTGAAAAGTCCCAGTTTTGGGCTGAGCCACCGGAGGGAATAGGATCGGAATAATTAGTATCCGTGCCGCTTGTCCATACAAGCCCTGCAAACGGCATGTCGCTCTGCATTAGAGTTTGTGAAAATGAATTGAATGCGATTGAATGTAAAATAAAAAAGTAAATTTTTTTCATTGATGCTTATTTAATTGGATGAACAAATGATTACATAAAGTTTACGCTTCCCAAAGTTAGTGGAAGAAATTTAACAAAAGCGAAAAGCATAATGAAAAAAATGCCGAAATTAACGGAGGTCTATGATCTCTGCGCCGGGATATTTGGAAGCGTTAAATGAGTAGATGCTTTCCTCATCGCATGCATTCGGTGTTAGCTTGTCAACTGAAATGGTTTGAGTGCTTCCGTTTTTATCAAAAAGTTTTGCAGAATTGATAAACTTGTCATTCTTATTGACTGAGAGTTTAACCTTGAAAAAATTCCTTTTCTTAGGATCAACCGGAACAAGTTCTACAAGCTGATAGACCATTCCCTTTTCATTTTGTTCGCCAATAAATTTAAACAAAAATCCTTTTTCATACATGGTGAATACATTGGCAGGGGTGATCGTATTCTCATCGGTTTTCATGTTATCTATCTGCACTTCATTGGCATCCTTAACATAGGTCCACCTTGTTTTGCCATCACTGATAATATCCTGACCAGCCACTTCAAGTTTGTACTTGTTTCCCTTTAAGCAAATAGTACCCTTCTGAACATCTTTGGAATTGTCTTTGGGATTTTCAAGTGTGATCACAAAGGTTGCTTTCACTGATTTGAATGACTTGTATTTATCTGTTACTCCTTTGAGAATTTCTTCAGCCTTTTTATCCTGTTTTGTGCCCGGTGCTTGTGCAAATGCAAATGAAGTAAAAGCAGTAAGAAGGACGAATAAGCGAAATTTAGTCATTTTGGGTGCCTTTTTTATTAACGGAATGCAAATGTAAATTTTCCCGCTGATTGGCAAACACTGTGCCCGAGATTGTTTTGCTCATTTTTAAGATGTTTATTTTAATATATCATCCTTGATTTTTTCGGTTCAGAAAATGATACATGATTCCTTGGTTGCACCAGCCTGATGTTGCACTCACCTTTGTGCCGTGAATCAGATGCAAATATTATAGACCAGGCAATTTTCTTCAGTAGGATAATACCTTCATGAAATTTGTTCTGAATACCTCAAAGGAGTGAAAATGTACTGCGTCAATCTGAATATGCATCATAATTTATGATCATGAGAAAATATTTATTCATTAGTATTCTATTGTTCGCAGGTTGTACGGTCAATCATGATCTGACCGGTTCATGGAGATCTGGAAACTACTCACTTTTTGAAAATGCGAAAGCAATTCTGAAGAGACAAAGTTTAATGCAGGGAAGTATCCTTGAGTTAAGACCAGATTCAACATGGAGGTTGCAGGGAACATGCGAAGTTATTGAAGGCAGTAAATGGACAATTGTTTCAGATTCAATCAGACTTTATCCTGATTCGGTCTGGGGCATCAATAATAAGTCTCTAAACAAATCCTTATCAGATTCCCGCAAGAGATATTTATCTTTTAAGGTAAAAAAGAACAGTCTTGAAAAGCATTCGATTGGACATTATAAAAGGATCGATAAAGATGGTTCAACGATGATGCACAAAATCAACTTCTTTGAAAAGCTCGAGCCCTCTAAATAAATTATTAACATCTAAAAACAAATTAAAATGAAAAATTTAAGCAAAGCAATTCTGATTTTTATTGTCACGAATTTTATGTTATTCAAAACAACATTCGGCCAAGACAACATAACTGTTTTTGAATCACCCTTGGTAATTGATAATCCAATGTTGATTAGCGAATTCCCTTCAGGCTATCCTGCCTCCATTGGCAGCAGCAGTCTGGAGAGATCTTCAGCAGTAGGTTTAGGCAGAACAAACCTTCTCGAAATTTACGAGGCGGTTTCTCCAAGTTTAATCATTGAGGAAGTTCCCAATGGAATTCCGGTTATGGCTGGTTTTTTTACGACGGACTCCGAAGGAAGCCAAATGAATATTGTCAAAGAAAATACGCAAGGTTTATGTTTTGCATTTCACAACGGATCGGACATAATGTTGTATTACTTTGAAGCCAATGGGAATGGAAAGTATGAGTGGATAGAGAATCTTACTACTAAGATATTTTCCATTTCTGATGAATTATTTATCTCATTGCAATACTGCCGGTTTTCTCCGGGTACTTTTCCTGATAAATCAACTGTATATAGTTTTGTTTGTGACTCCATAGGTATCATTGGAGATCCTGACAATTCTGATTTAACAGTTGAGATGAGTAAGGATTATAAAAGACAGGCCGGCTTATTTTCACTTGGTATGGCTGATTCATCTATATTAACATCATGTGAAAAGCCAAATGCAGGATCCAGTAATTGTTTAGAAGTATGCCTAACTTATGTGCCAAATGCAAGTTGTGCATTGGTAGCGAATTTGGAAGGTTTTATTGTGTATACCTGCAGAACAAATGGTGGCAGTTGTGCGGCTGGATCGATTGATAAGAGAAGGAGAGATGAAGGTTTAGATTTAGGAGTTCCGGTAGAATTTAAAATGATGCGGGATTTCAGAGATCAATTTATGAATGAATACTGTGAAGGCAAGAAATACATCGGATTCTATTATACATTTAGCAAGTTTGCAAAGATGGATATATCGATGCTTTGGAATTATGCCTCAGTATTACCTGAATTATACTCTGCAATGAAAAATTTAACGGATGAGTCAACCGACAATGTTGTAATTACACCTGAGCTATTGGAAAAAGCAATGGAGATTCTCCGGGGTCATGAAGATATTGAAGATCCATACTTTCGCTCTATAATCGCTTCTGTTGAAAGTGATCTTGAAATTTTTACCGGACTTAGAAGAAGTGAAGTTATCGCCATGCTCACGCCCGGAGAAGAATGTAACACAGGACGTAAATCATCACCCGGACAGATAAGCAGTAAACATGATTTTGCTTCTGCATATTTCAATTCCACATTGGATGAAATTGTTGTTAGCTATTCTGTATCCGGAAGCAAGGTTAGTTTTGAGTTATTCAATTCCGCTGCCATTTTGGTTTCTTCAGCAAAAAAGGAAAAGTCTGATGATAAGTTTAGCATTCCTGCTGTGGGATTACTACCCGGAATCTACTATTTCCGGATCAGTTCCGATTCAGGATCTGAAAAGATTGGAAAGCTTGCCATTGTGAGATGACGTAGCAGCAAATAGTGGAAAGGGGGTGCATTTTAGATGCAGCCCCTTTCTTAAAGCTTTATATTGAATGCAAATCATGTGCTTGAATTTTATCTGATGAATTACCATTGGTATTTCGCTGCGTATGGTTTCCAATACTTTATTCTTTCTTTTTTAGGTTAGGTTAAAGAGACGCTGCTTATTGGTTTTTGAATTGCGAGCTGCATTTCTCTTTTGCACCGGCATTCTATTTTTAAGGTGCCATGATGAATATAATAATATTAATCTTTAAACAAAATCAAATGAAAAATCCAACAAAAAAAATTCTGATACTGATCTTTTTAATGTCTTCTGCTATTTATGCTGTATTTGGACAGAGCGATGTTTCTGTTTTCAATGAGCATGTTCTAGTTCAGGTTCCGGTGAATAAAAGAGAATTCGCTACAGGTTATCCACTTTCTCTTGGCGCCCAACATCTAAAGGAGTGTGCTGCAAGAAATGTCAGCACAGCAGATCTTACAAAGATTTTCAATGCTGTAAGCAATGAGATGGAGCAGCCTGACCCACCCATGGGTATTCCGGTTCTGGGAGCATTTTTCACCACTCAAACGGGAGATGATCCATTGAAAATAGTCAGGAGCAAAACTCATGGTTTTTGCTTTGCAGTGCATTTTGAAAATACCCTCACTGTTTATTATTATGAAAAAAGCGATAATGACAAATTTGTCCGTGTAGATAATTTAACCACGAGAATTAATTCCTACTCTGAAAATTTATTTATCGCATTGCATTATTCTTCCTTTTCACCGGGAACATATCCTGAGGAGTCAACGATATTCACTTTCTTTTGTGATACTCTTGGAAAAGTAACGCAGGTTGATTCTTCTGATTTGTTTGTCAACTTGAGCCGTGATTGCAAAAGGCAAACAGGGTTGTATGCACTTGGAATGGCGGATTCTTCAATACTTGCAGGTTGTGAATCACCAAATGGCGGGACCTCCAATTGTGGAAATGATTGTCATATGGCAGTTGAGAATACGCACTGTCTTGTAACTACAGATAATTGGGGAACAACATACTACGATTGCATTCCTGGTGTCGGACATTGCGCTGCAGGGGTACTTGACAGAAAAGCCAGAAATGAAAATGTCTTGATCGGCGTTCCCATAAAATTTAAAATGATGCGTGATTTCAGAGACAAATTTATGATACAGTATTGTGAAGGCAGAAAATACACTGGTTTTTATTATGTATTTAGCAAATATGCCAAAATGAGTATTTCGATGCTTTGGAAATATGCTTCTGTTCTTTCTGAATTATATTCAGCAATGGAAAATTTATCTGATGAATCTACAGATAAAGTAATATTCACGCCTTCACTAAGAGAAAAGGTCCTGGAGATACTTCACGATCACAATGATGTAGGGAATCCTTACTTTCAGTCTATTCTTGTTGAAGTGGAAAAAGACATGGAAAAATTCACAGGTCTGAAGAGAAGCGAGGTGATTGCCATGCTTTCACCATATGGAAGTTGCAGTGGACAGCGCCAGGCGCTAGCGGAACAATCGGGCGACAATCCATATTATGCTGCCGTTTACGACAATCCGGGATATCATGAAATCGTTGTAAACTATTCTGTTTCCGGCAGCAGGATTAAGTTTGAGTTATTCAGTACAACAGCAAGGTTGATATCATCAATTAATGATGCTCCTCCACAACAAAAAATAAGCATATCAACTTCGAAATTGGATCCTGGCATATACCTGTATCGAATCAGTTCGGATTCCGGGTATGAAAAGGTTGGGAAAGTTTCTGTAATTAATTGATAATGAAAGATAAAACGCCCTCACAATTGATTAATTGTGAGGGCGTTTTGACTTTTCAGGCGGTTCCCGCCTAAGGCGGGAGACTCGAACCCGTCTCGCCTGAGGCGAGATGACAGGCATGTTATTCCTTAATAATATTAATGGGCTGGCTTATTAGCCAGAGCAAATAATCTTTGTTTGCACGCTTTAGTTTTTTCTCCCTTATCAGAGCTGATTTTTTATCTGGTAGCTCTTCCAGATAAATAAGTTTCCATGGCCCTTTTCCATTTGTATACCTCGAGAAGCCATTGTTATGTTCATATTCCCTTTTAATATAATTTTCCGTGAATCCTTTATACAAGATCCCGGTTGATTCACTTTGAATTATATAGACGTAAAAAGGCAAAAAGAAAAGGGAAGCCATGATTGACTTCCCTTAGCGGTCCGGACGGGACTCGAAC
>CAYHHK010000141.1:0-9334 GCA_964356415.1 uncultured Flavobacteriales bacterium | reverse complement strand
AAACGGCAAAGTCCTAATGCTGTATTTTGTTTTCTCAGCGGAAGCGGTGCCGATCCACAGGAGAAAAGCAGGATTCTTTTTGCACGCGAAAAAGGCAAAGCGGAAAATATTTTACTCAGCCTGAAATTCAAAGCAACTTATATTTTCCGCCCGGGATATATTTATCCTGTCACACCACGAAAAGAACCGAATCTTTCATACAGGCTATTCAGGGTGCTTTACAGATACATCTTTAAATGGGCGTTTCCGGCTATTGGTATTACATCGGTACAACTGGCATATGTTATCGAACAAACCGGTATTAATGGTGGAAGCAAAGTAATCTATGAAAATGCTGAAATGAGAAAAATGGCAGGCGCTATTTAGAAAATACTATTTCGTAAACCGGTATCCAACACCCTTCTGTGTCTGTATGTATTCATCCCCGATTTTTTTACGCAACCGCAGGATATGTACATCCACCGTGCGGTTGGTTTCTTCAAATTTTTTCTTCCACACTTTTTCAAAAACTTCTTCACGCCTGAAAATTTTTCCGGGATGGCTGGCCAGCAGATAAAGAAGTTCAAATTCTTTCCTGGATAGCTTCAATTCAGTATTGTCTGAAAAAACAGTGTACGAGCTCCTGTCAATGTGGATGGAGGTATTCCTGTTAAACTCCGGGTGAATGGTTATGCTATCCTTAGGTTCATTCAACCTTGTTTTCAGTCTTTCTATAAGGGCTGAAGGTTTCAGAGGTTTTGTAATATAATCATCGGCGCCTGCCCGAAATGCAGCAACCTCACTTGACTCATCATATTTATCTGATGCAATGATCACAAGATTTTTCCTTGACCGCACATTCGATTTGATCACATGGCATAGTTCCAGGCATGCAATTTCATTGCGCGTGGTGTCCATTAGGACAATTTCCATTTTGTCTTTTTTTATGTTTGTAAGTGCATCATTTATTTTTGTCACGTGATGCACTACATAATTTTCAAGCTCAAGATGATCGCTTAATTCCTGCTGCTCCCGGTTTTTTTCTCCGATGTAGAGTATGTTCTTTCCTGCTGAGTTGCGGAGGTTAGTGTTCATTTGGATGCGACTTTATTAATTCATGTATCATTCCCATAAGGATCGATGGACGTATAGGCTTGGTCACAAAATGATCGCCTCCGGCTTCAACAGCACTCAGCGATGTGTATTCGTCATTGTCTGCTGTGAGGAATAGAACAGGTATGTCTTTCATCTGCTCGTTTTTCTTGATCATGCGGCAGGCTTCAATCCCATTCATTTCCGGCATCCTGATATCCATGATGATCAGGTCAGGATGGTTCTTCAGCGCATATGAAACAGCTTCATAACCATTGTATGCTTTGCTGACTTCGAAGTTTTCCTTTACCAGATTGTAGGAAAGTATTTCAACAATATCCGGCTCATCATCTACTACAAGTACTTTCAGAGGTCTGTTTATCATGATTAATAATTTCAACGAAGGTCATCATCATGCATAACCCCATCATTACTGCAATGTAAAATTTGCGTTAAATCAATGAGACTATGATTTTGCGATCCGCCTCAGGCGGAGAAGCGAAATCATTTAGTCGAATTGATCCCGAGCACGAAGTGTTTCGGGATCCTAGGTTTTATTACTCGCCGCTTGGGGCGTGTACGTGTTCTAGATCAGGTTTTCAATACTTCTTCGGCTTGCCGCGAGGTTGTTTATTGCCTTATAATTGCTAAAATCCAACCGCCATCGCATAATCATTATTCGATAGTTTGAATGGATTATCCGGTGGCTGAATCCGCAAAAGGTCATGGAATGTTTCGAGAAACAATTCTTCACTTACTGAATCTGCGATAAATGTTCCTGTGTTTCCTGCAAAAACATTTGAAATGATCGTCACACCTGTAGTATGAAGTTGGCGGGAGATCTTAATGTCCAGAAACAGGATGTGTCCTTTGCTGCTCAAATGTTTTCTTCCGTTGATGAAACCGGTTATGTCATCAGCCAGATTAACCATAAATCCGATTTTAAAAAGTGCCCGTTCGCTTAAACGGAATGCTTCTGCTACTGTTTGCTGATAAAGATATATTGTCATATAAAAAGTTTTTCCTTCGGTCGTAGAAGGCTTGCCGAAGACGATCCAAAAGAAGCATAAGCGTGTTTCGTTTTGATTAAAACAAAATTAAATCAGTGTGAAATATTTAGTCGCCAATTAGTAAACTTGCAGCTTCTATGTCAAAGAAAAGACTCCTTTCGATCAGGCGGGTAATGTGGATCATTGTTGGCGTGCTTGCAGTGGCAGTGGCAGCCGGTGGGTATTATGTTTACAAAGAGTTGTTTGAGCCGAATGTAACTGCCGGAAGCAAACCCGACATATTGCTTATTCCTACCGGATCAACTTTTTCCGATGTGGTGAATGCCCTCAACGCAAAAAACCTGCTGATAAATGAAAAGTCTTTTGCCTGGACAGCCAAACAAATGAAGTATGTCGACAACATTAAGCCGGGCCGTTATACTATTAAACCGAAGATGAACAACAAGGAACTGGTAGGGTTGCTCAGATCGGGTAAGCAGACACCGGTGAAAGTGATCTTTAATAACATCAGGACAAAAGACCAGCTTGCTGAGCGGATCAGCGCACAACTGGAGGCAAAGACACATGCTTTGTCAAACCTGATGGGGGATCCTGATTATCTGAAAGGTTTGGGATTCAAACCCGACAATGCATTGTGCATGTTCATTCCAAACACTTACGAGTTTTACTGGAATACAAGCGCCGACCAGTTTCTTCAGCGGATGAAAAAAGAATATGATAAATTCTGGAATGCAGACAGGATGCGCAAGGCAAGATTGATAGGATTCAGGCCCGATGAAGTTTCTGTTCTGGCGTCAATTGTTCAGCAGGAAACAAACAGGGACGATGAAAAGAACATCATAGCAGGAGTGTATATAAATAGGATTAATAAAGGAATGAGGCTGGAAGCTGATCCTACGCTTGTGTATGCCCTAGGTGATTTTACTATAAACAGGGTGCTCAATATTTACAAAGCCATTGAATCGCCTTACAATACATATAAGTACACAGGCTTGCCTCCTGGGCCTATTTGTCTTCCGACAAAAACCAGTATCGATGCAGTGCTGAATTATACACACCACAATTTTATTTTCTTCTGCGCCAAAGAAGATTTCAGCGGACACCACTCTTTTGCAACTACCTATTCACAACATTGTGTCAATGCAAAACGTTTTCAGAGAGCCCTTGACAAGCGAGGGATCAAATCCTAACTTGCGGGTTGAATGAAGAAGCTCCTGCTCTTACTTTTTTTACTTTCCAAAAATATTCATGCGGAAGAAATCCCTGTGCTAATTTTTGTAAACACATACGATCAGGCAGATTCACTTGGGTTCAATATCGTGCAGTCGCTTCCTGAATTTGTGTATGATCAGATCCTTGCGGGAAAAGTAATTCTCTGGGATTCTCCGAAAAAAGAAGACCGTATCGAAGCCAAAACACTGACTCAGATTGAAAAATATGCACAAACATCTTTCAAGTCTACCAACCAGCTTTTTATTTATGAAAACTGGATAAAGGAGCGAAGATCATTGACAATAAAAACCCTTGGGTTTTATTTTTCCGGAAAGAAACCAAACGGTGAAGAAGTGGCTTATGGATTTGTTGATTACGTTGAACTCGACAGCGTTTTTCAGTTTACGCTATTACCTTCAAATGCGGATGGCAACTGCGGAATGACCTATGATGACGCCCTCAAACAAAAATTGTACAACTACAATATTGTGCAGTATGACGGCAAGCGAATTGAAAGCGTGAAAGAAGCGATGGCAATTAAAAACGAGATTAAACCATTGCTGCCGAAGAAAAAATGGAGCGATCAGGAAGACTGCAAGATCATAAGATATGTTATTGAAGACAGTGTTGCATCCAAAAATCCAAGCTTCGTGGAAGCCCGCAAGTTTCTTGTCTCCCTTGAAAAATACCTGGTTGAAACGCCTGAATATTTTTTAAACATTGGTGGAGACCAGCTTACAAGTGATCCTGCAAATTACAAGATCCATGTTGACAAAGTAGAGATGGATGAGTACTGGGTAAAGTCAGGCAGCAACATCAGCTATTCGATTTACAGCATGAGAATTTATGTCAATGGAAGTGCACTCAATGCCTTGCCTGTGGATGAGATCCAACAGATGGACTTTCTTATAAACTTCAGGTCTGTGAATGATTTTTTAAAGGAAAAAGAATTTTACTTTCGCATCCTCAAAATCAATAGCCAGGATATTCCGCCAGAAAAGGCAGATGCATACCTCAGCGGCATTACCGAGTTAAGGTGGAGTCATTTAATAGAATGGGCGAGGTACCAGTGAAAGGGAACCGCATAGCACATTTGTAAATTCGTAAACATTCGTATTTAGTATATTCGTATTTAACATTCGTACTTCGGTGAGGTCTATAATTGTAAAAAAATAAATGCATTAAATGAAAATTAAGTTCGGAACCGACGGCTGGCGTGCCATCATCGCCAAAGAATTTACAGTTGAAAATGTAGCCCGCGTTGCGGAAGGTACTGCTAAATGGCTGCTCAACTCTAAACATCTAACATCAAACTCAAAACCATCTGTTGTAGTCGGCCACGATTGCCGCTTCGGCGGTGAGTTGTTTGCCGAGACTGTTACAAAATTATTGGCGCAAAATGGTATTAAAGTTTTTCTGGCGAAAGGATTTGTTTCGACACCTATGATTTCTCTTGCTGCTGTTCAATACAAAACTGACATTGGCGTGATCATTACTGCAAGTCACAACCCACCTGCGTACAACGGTTTTAAACTGAAAGGCTCGTATGGTGGTCCACTTACACCTTCAAAAGTTGCAGAAATCGAAAACCTGATTCCTGAAAAGTCTTCTTCGCAGCTTGATAATAAATCGGTGAATGATTATGTGAAAGAAGGGTTGGTTGAATATGTAAATCTGGAAGATGACTACATCAAACATGTCGAGAAGAATTTTGACCTCGAAGCGATCCGCAATTCAGGATTGAATCTGGCATACGATGCAATGTATGGTTCCGGAATGAATGTGATCAAGCGGTTGTTCCCGAAGATCACTATGCTGCACTGTGATTACAATCCCGGTTTCATGGGTCAGGCACCGGAACCGATCGATAAAAACCTGAATGAGTTTCGTGAGCTTATCAAGGCAAGGAAAAATATTGACTGCGGTTTGGTAACCGATGGTGATGCCGACCGCATCGGCATGTACGATGGCAACGGAAACTTTATTGATTCGCACCACATCATTCTTTTACTCATTCACTACCTTGTAAAATACAAAGGCATGACGGGAAAAGTGTGTACTGCATTTAGTACTACGCCTAAAGTAAATAAGATGGGTGCGCACTATGGACTTCCTGTTGAAGTCGTGAAGATCGGTTTCAAATACATTTGTGAGATCATGATCCATGAAGATGTGTTGCTGGGTGGAGAAGAGAGTGGGGGCATTGCCATCAAAGGACACATTCCGGAGCGGGATGGAATCTGGATGGGACTGGTAATATGGGAGTTCATGGCGAAGAGCGGGAAGAAGCTGCCTGAACTAATCAAAGAAGTATATGATATTGTTGGGACGTTTTCATTTGAGCGAAATGACCTGCATCTCAAACAGGAAGTCATGGATAAGATAGTGAAGAATACAGCAGCCAATGTTTACAAAGCATTCGGAAAGTATACTGTGAAGCGTGTGGAAGACCTTGATGGTTATAAATACTTTTTTGACGACACAAATACTGAATGGCTGCTCATTCGTGCATCTGGTACGGAGCCTGTGTTGCGCACGTATGCCGAATCTACATCTAGAGAAAATGCATTTGCGATTTTAAAAGCTGCAGAGGAAACGTTACTTTCTTAAGCAAATTTTATTGATGTTGTATCATAATTTTTTGATATGTCTTGTTTCCTTCACAGGTAACTTCAACAAGGTATAGCCCGTCTTCAATATTGGAAAGGTTCAGTCGCAAGTCACCATCAAGCTTGTTGATTTGGATTTTCAATTGCTCTCCGATTATATTGAAAACTGAAATGTCGGTATTTTGTATCTCTGATGCCCCATGTATTTGAGATGTCATATATTGTATCGTGACATCTCCTTTGGTCGGATTGGGATAGATCAATAGTTTATTTTCTGATTTAAAATCAACAGCAATGGCATTGGTACAAGTGGAAGTCCCGTCAAAATCTGTTTGCTTCAATCTGTAATATGAAGTAGTAGGGAAGGGATGACGATCTGTAAATTGATAGGCAAGTATTGATGTGGAATTTCCGGCCCCGTCAATGATTACAAGGTTGGTCCATTCTGTTCCGTTCGCAGACTTCTGCAGCGTAAAATAATCGTTGTTTGTTTCTGATTGTGTAATCCATTTGACTTCCACTTGATAATCTATCATCACTGCATCGAATGATAAGAGTCCAATAGGCAATGGTCCTCCCGGATCATCAAATGCAAAACCGAAAGCATGTGGACTTGTTCCGGGTCCACCGCCGCCGCTATAAAGGCAATTTAAAAAGGGAGCCGGGCAACAGCCTGAATTTACAAAGCCCGTATAACCGGCGCCGAATCCATCTGAAGTTGCAGTAATGTCAACGTTAGTAAGGGCAGGATCATTCGTGAGCGGTGTTACATCAAAACAAAACTCATATCTGAGGCATGTATTCGGGAAAAGAAAAAAATCACCCTGACCGATTCCGGCAACATCAAAAAATTCAAATGACCAGTCATTTCCGACATTTGTTGAAGTCCAGTTTCCTGCATTGTAGTTGCCGGGAATAATTGCCGGTGAAGCTGATACGGATGTATATCCGCCTGCATTAAAATGAAAATCAAATTTTTTAATCCCCTCAATACCGGAGGTGTTTTCAAAATAAGCTACTATGCAAAGTGTTCCATTCACAAAGAGCGGAGCGAGGGTCATTGGGTTGGTTTGGTACACGCCATTGTAAGACACCTGGAAAAATGGTTTTGACGCAGAGAACATCGGGCTTGCACAACCGCTGGCATCAAACTGCAGATTGCCTTGAGTATTCGGGATGTTCACGAAAATACTTCCTGTATCGGCTCCAAATGAAATATCATATGTAACGGTAGTGGATGCATCAACCCAAAGAAAATAACTTGTTGCAGCAGTAACATTGAAAGTAAAATTTTTATCTCCGGGAGGCACAGGGATCGAACTGCAAGATCCTGATCCGCAAGTCCCCGTTTCTAAATTCAGGAGCATTGGAGCAATGGCATTTGTGACAGACACATAGATCACTGCGGCACCGTTCACGACGTTAATTTCATAAAGGACATCCTCGCCGGGAATATTACATGACGCTGTTGCATCGTCGATCATCCCTGCATTTGTCTGATTGTTGAGTGAGACGTCAGGGCAAATTGTAATGAGTGTAGGATTGCTGCAATTTTGTTGCGCATGATTCTGCTGTATACAGAATAAAAAGAGCACGATAAGTTTTGAAAATTTTTTCATGGGGATTAAGTTTGGTTGTCAGCCGAAAGTTTGGATTTAATTCGATTTGAATTATCAGAATTACACCAACGGGAAGAAGGATGAGGTGAATGGATGAAAAGTAATTGCCAAAAATTTCTCCTCAGCGAGAAATACTGTTGTTCACGAATACGTTGTAGCCCATACCGAAATAACCGAAAAGTATTAAGAAGGAAATTGAGTGATTTGAGAACTTCCGTTTCTTTTGGTTCGTAGTTCTATAAGAGCAACCTGTTTTTAAAATTTCAATTTGGTATCCATAGAAGCTCAATAGGTGCGACCTTTTTGTATATTTATGATATAATTCGATTTGCTCTGTAGGAGCGCCCTGTAGGCTGTTTATTAAAGTACAATTCCTATGAGTCACGCTATTTAGCAGGAGCACCTTTCGTCAATCCATAAGTTTTCACTTCCACTGCAACACGGAAATGTTTAGTCTTTTTTTTTTGCTCGCTATATACAAATGCGGCATCACGCTGCCAGAATCATTTCCCGGCAGTGTCAGCATGGAATGCACAAGGCGTTAAAATTTCAGCATTAACATATTAATGCTAAATCAGGAGATTTGTGTTTACTGATGATTGTGAATAACTCTTATTTAATTTATTTTGTGCACATCGGTATGAATGTTACATTTGCATCCCTTTTTCAAGAAAGTTCTTTCAATTTAGGTGTTCCTGAGGTTAAGCTGGTCAGTTTGAATGTTGTGAGGGAGAATTAATCGACAGAAAAAAAATAATTGAAAATAATTTCAAAAAAGTGTTGCAGGTAACAAAAGAGTTACTACTTTTGCATCCCCAAAAATAAAACGAATGCCGGTGCGAACCGGAATCGCAATAAAATTGGAAAGTTCTTTGAAGAGTTAGAATAGGAAATAACAAGCCCTAAATCTCTGTCAATTTCATTGATAAATTTAGAGTAACTTAATCTTACAGAGCTAGGACCGATTTTCTGACACTCCCTCTCACGGGAATCAGGAATGAAAGTCAAAAATCAACTTTACTATGGAGAGTTTGATCCTGGCTCAGGATTAACGCTAGCGGCAGGCCTAATACATGCAAGTCGAACGGCAGCGGGTGTAGCAATACATGCCGGCGAGTGGCGCACGGGTGCGTAACACGTATGCAATCTACCTTTAACTGGGGAATAACCCCTCGAAAGAGGGGCTAATACCGCATAATACTTCGAAGGGACATCCCATTGAAGTCAAACTTACGGGGGTTAAAGATGAGCATGCGTCCGATTAGCTAGTTGGCGGGGTAACGGCCCACCAAGGCGACGATCGGTAGGGGATCTGAGAGGATGATCCCCCACACTGGTACTGAGACACGGACCAGACTCCTACGGGAGGCAGCAGTAAGGAATATTGGACAATGGTCGCAAGACTGATCCAGCCATGCCGCGTGAAGGATGAAGGCTCTATGGGTTGTAAACTTCTTTTGTACGGGAAAAAAAACTCTACGTGTAGAGGATTGATTGTACTGTAAGAATAAGGATCGGCTAACTCCGTGCCAGCAGCCGCGGTAATACGGAGGATCCAAGCGTTATCCGGATTCATTGGGTTTAAAGGGTGCGTAGGCGGAATGATAAGTCAGTGGTGAAAGCCTGCGGCTTAACCGCAGAACTGCCATTGATACTGTCAATCTTGAGTACATTTGATGTGGGCGGAATGTGTCATGTAGCGGTGAAATGCTTAGATATGACACAGAACACCGATTGCGAAGGCAGCTCACTAAACTGTAACTGACGCTGAGGCACGAAAGCGTGGGGAGCAAACAGGATTAGATACCCTGGT
>CAYHHK010000140.1:0-9447 GCA_964356415.1 uncultured Flavobacteriales bacterium | reverse complement strand
TACTCACTACTCACTACTCACTACTCACTACTCACTACTCACATCTCCCTCCCTCACGTCATCTTCTTATTCCTTGTCTTAATCAGTTTCTTCGGGATCGCAAGGTTAATGAATTCTGCAATGACATTGTAGTATTGATCTCCACCAACCATCTCAATTGTTTCATGTGTTGATTTCTTCACCAAATATATATTTTTTTTTGCTGCTGCCGATGAATCAAATATTGAATAGGCATCAATAGTAGGATAAAATGAATCATCGCCTGCAGCAAGCAAAAGTGTTGGAGTTTCAACTAATTTACTGAAATTAGCCAGATGCAGATTTTTTAATGGCATTTTGATAATCTTTTCCAGTTTTCGTTTCAGAACAGGGAAAAGGACAAAACTTGTTGAGCCCCATTTTTTATCCGAGTATTTTCTTACAAGTTCCGAATAGCTGTTGAAAGGACATTGTAACACAATGGCATCAGCCCTGCCGTCATAAAGGGCACTTTGCAATGCAATCCCTGCTGAAATGCCTGAACCAAGTATGGCAACGTGGTTGGTTTGGGAATTTGAAAGCAGACTGTCTAAAATACATTTGACATCATTTATTGATCCAATGCCGGGCGAAAATACATCTCCATCACTGTTGCCATGCGCACACAAGTCCACCATGCACACATTGAAACCTCTATCATGCATCTGTTTGGCAAGATTTAGCTTTTGGATCTTGCTTTCATTCCAGTCGTGCAGGATGAGGATCGTATTCGCGTTTGAATCTGGAGAAGCAATATACCAGCCGTGTAGCAATTTATTATCGGTTGTTTGCACATCAAATTTGCGGTATTCAATTTTCAGATCTGCCGGATTGAAAAAAATTGTGGAATCCACAGCGCTAAAGTTTTCAGGATGGTTTGCAAATGCCTGTTGTCGCTGAAACTCTATGTACATGGAATCTATCCTCTGTGGTTGTATCAGATCTGGTGTTATCAGTGAGGGAATCCACAAAATGAAAACTGCTATGATTCCAAGAATGGAAGCAAAAGAAAAAAAAATCCTGTTACGGTTCATTGATTAAAAGAATGCAAAGATCAATATTGTTTCCTAATGTCTGATCAGTTTAAAGTGAGACAACCCTGTTTCAGTTTCAATTGTTAAGAAATAAAACCCGCTTGAAATATCGGCAGACTTAATATCGAGTCGCGTTTTATGGATGTTGACGGATTGGAAAAGTATTCTTCCGGATGAATCCTGAAGTAAAATCTTTTTTGTTGATTCAGGAAGATTTTCGACAACCAGTATTTCTGCAAATGGATTTGGTGATATTTTAATTTGCTGCTTTTCGAACTCATCATAATTGACAAGTTGTGATAGATTAACCGGTGTTCCCCAGGTTTCATTGCCTTTTCTGTAATATGACATATGCCAGATACAAATCCTTGTTGCATAGGGATTTACATTTTGAGACAATACTTTTCCCAATCCACTGACATAGTTCTCCTGGTTGGTATAGCACATATATTCGATAGGCGAAAAATTATATGAGTAGCAGGGTTCATAAAAATTGTAGTTACCTATACCCTTCCATACAGTTTTTGAAATTCTGTTATTATAATTGCTAACAGAAGATTGTTCACTGCTGCAATTTCCGAAAATAAAAGATTGACCTAATTCATGTGACAAAACAAAAAAATAATTTTCATACTGCATGGGTTGAAGTGGATAAGTTTCCGTATTTATTGTATGACTGAGGAAATAATTAACTCCCATGTAATCTATTTCCTGCCATGTGGAATCATCAACGGTGTAAATTACAGAATCAAGATTAGGAGTATATGATTTGCTTTTGTTCTAATAGTTACAGAATCCATCGATTCGGTAAGAAATATATTGTCACCATTCGATTGAATAATAATTCCTGCTCCAATCCATGAAGTATCCATTTCGCAAATGGATGACGGATACAAAGGTATTTGAGAAAGGTAGTCGTCATCGATTGACCTGAAATTGATAAATACAGAGTCAGTCCCGGAAAGTGAAACTGAGTCGATCCTGATACCAAGAATATTACTTGATAAATTAAATAAGGCAGTTCGGTTACTCATGACCGTTTGCCAGTTTTGACTATTTGCATTCGAAATTGTGAAGATCGAAAAAACAAGAATGAGATTCTTTTTCATTTTTTTTCTTAAAGGTGGAATAATTGGTCTTTCACATCTTCTGCATTTATGTCAACAACCGATATTAATAGGTAAGCATACCATCAGTTTTGGCAGGAAGAAAACCTCAAACCACAATATTCACAATCCTTCCCGGCACCACAATTACTTTCTTCGGAGACTGCCCCTGAAAAAACTTTTGCACCTCTTCTGAATTCATCACTTCTTTTTCTACCTCATCTTTTGTAAGCGCCAGCGAAAGCTCAAGATTCATTTTTGTTTTTCCATTGATGCTGATCGGGTAGGCGAAGGAATCCTCTGTAAGAAATTCTTCCTTGAATTCAGGCCACTTCGCATTTGTGATGCTTTCCTTATGTCCAAGCAATTGCCAGAGTTCTTCTGCAACATGTGGCGCATAAGGAGAGACAAGAATTGTCAGTGGTTCGAGAACAATCCGCTTATTGCATTTTAGATCTGTAAGTTCATTGACGCAGATCATAAAATTACTTACTGAAGTATTGAATGAAAATCGCTCAATGTCTTCTGTGATCTTTTTGATGAGCTTGTGCAGCGATTTCAGCTCTTTCCTGTTGGGAGCTTCATCACTCACATGAAACTTACTGAAATGTAATTTAGCCTCATTGGTATCATCAGTCTTTATTGGCTGTTCATTGCCTACTGCATACTGCCTGCTGCCTACTTGCCCTTGGTGATAAAGTCTCCACAATTTCCTTATGAAATTAGACGTCCCACTGATCCCATTCGTATTCCATGGCTTCGAAAGCTCCAGCGGACCAAGAAACATTTCATACAAACGCAGGCAATCAGCTCCGTACTTGTCGATCATGTCATCGGGATTGACCACATTCCATTTTGACTTCGACATTTTTTCGACTTCACTTCCGCAAATATATTTCCCGTCTTCAAGGATAAATTCTGCATTTGCATTTTCTTCCCGCCATTGTCTGAATTTTTCCAGATTAAGAATGTCGTCTTCAACAATGTAAACATCCACATTCGAAGCGATTGTATCGTAATTGTCTTTTAAATTTTTAGAAACAAAAGTATTTGAGTCCTTAACTCTGTAAACAAAATTTGACCTGCCCTGTATCATCCCCTGATTGATCAACTTCTTCGCCGGTTCAATCACAGGAATAAGTCCCAGGTCATACAGTGCTTTTGTCCAGAAACGTACATACAGCAAATGGCCTGTGGCATGTTCGCTTCCGCCAATGTAAAGATCAACATCCTGCCAGTAATTCAGAGCATCTTTTTTTGCAAAAGCAGTTTCATTCTTCGAATCCATGTAACGCAAATAATACCAGCTGCTTCCGGCCCAACCGGGCATAGTGGTGGTTTCTAACGGGAATTCCTCTCCCTCTCCTTTAATGAGGGGCTGGGGGTGAGGCCTGTACTTCCAGTTCGTAGCCCGTGCCAGCGGTGGTTCCCCGTCTTTCGTTGGAAGGTATTTATCTACTTCAGGAAGAATGACAGGAAGGTCTTTTTCATCAACAGGTTTTGGAATGCCATTCTCGTAATAAATAGGGATCGGCTCTCCCCAGTAGCGCTGCCTCCCAAAAACTGCATCACGCAATCGGAAATTAATTTGTCTTTTTCCGAAGCCACGCTTTTCTATTTCATCAATTGATTTTTTGATGGCGTCTTTTACTAACAGGCCATCCAGAAAATCTGAGTTGATGCAAGTTCCTTCTTTGTCATCATAAGATTCTTTTGAAAAATCCCAGTCTGCTTTAGGCTGAATTACCTGTGGTTTTGGAAGGTTGAAATAATTTGCAAATGCATAGTCACGCGAGTCGTGTGCCGGTACAGCCATCACCGCTCCCGTTCCATATCCTGCAAGTACATAATCTCCAACCCAAACCGGAATTTGTTTTCCTGTGAAAGGATGACTTGCATAAGCACCGGTAAACACCCCGCTGATCCGCTTCACATCTGCCATGCGTTCGCGGTCACTTCTGTTCTTTGCTTCAGCTACATAAGACAACACCGCACTTTTCTGATCTTCAGTGGTTATTTTTTCAACCAGTTCATGCTCCGGGGCAAGCGTCATATATGAAACTCCGAAAATTGTGTCGGGCCTTGTAGTAAAAATCTCAATACAGGCCTCATCCCCCGGCCCCTTCTCCGAAGGAGAAGGGGAGGTACTTGCCGACAACTCGTTTTTTATTTTTTGAATGACATCCTTTGTGTTGTTTAATACTTCTTCATTAGTGAATCTAATAACTCTGAATCCCTCTGCATTTAAAAACAAACTTCTTTCATCATCGTATTCTTTCTGGTGGTCGTGAATTTCACCGTCAATTTCAATCACCAAATTTTTCTCGATGCAAATGAAATCTGCAATGAAAATTTTTATCGGATGCTGACGCCTGATTTTGAACCCCAATTTGCTGTTTCGAACTTCCTCCCAAATAATTTTTTCTGCTTCTGTTAATTTCTTTCTATTCTCTTTTGAGTACAATTTCAAATTTGGCCAAAAAGACTTCTCTGCAGTCTCATATTTATATTTTTCATGAGCAGAAACGGAATTTGTTCCCTTCTCCTTTGCCCGCCCGGATGAATCTCCGTTCGGACGGGGAGAAGGGTTAGGGATGAGGCCAAATTTCAAACTCGCCCCTTCACTCTTCCCGATCCAGTTTCTTTGCTGTTCCTTGATCGATTCACTCCAGTCAATTCCTTCAAGGTCATTAAGCAGCCGTTCAGCATAAGCTGTAATTCGCATGCTCCATTGCTTCATCTTTTTTCTTTCTACAGGATATCCGCCGCGTTCACTTACGCCGTCTTTCACTTCATCATTTGCCAGTACAGTACCGAGTGCCGGACACCAGTTTACATATGCCTCACTCAGATATGCCAGCCGATATTCCATCAAAAAATCGCTGCGGTCCTTTTCACTCAGGTCATCCCAGTTCTTTTCTGCTATCTCACTTTTGATTTTTATCCCGATAGCCCCGCCAGAATGACGAAGTCGGGCTGGTATCGGGATTTGACTTTTGACTTTTTGAATAAGGGTTTCAATCGGCTCCGCCTTTCCTGTTTCCGGATTGTACCATGCATTAAATAGTTTCAGAAATATCCACTGCGTCCATTTGTAATAGGAGGGATCTGAAGTGCGCACTTCTCTGTCCCAGTCAAATGAAAGCCCAAGGTTGTCAAGTTGTTCACGGTACCGGCTGATGTTTTGTTCTGTCGTGATCGCCGGATGCTGCCCTGTTTGTATGGCATATTGCTCAGCCGGGAGGCCGAATGCGTCGAATCCCATTGGATGCAGGACATTAAATCCACTCAGCCGTTTGTAACGTGAATATATATCTGAAGCAATGTATCCAAGTGGATGTCCTACGTGCAGGCCTGCGCCGCTTGGGTAGGGGAACATGTCCAGTACATAGTATTTCTCCTTGGCGGAATTATCCTCTGCCCTGAATGTTTTATGCTCAGCCCAGTATTTCTGCCACTTTTTTTCTGTCTCCCGAAAATTATATTCCATTAGGTACGAATAGCTAAACTTTACGTCCCGATTGCTCCCAACGGATCGGGACGGGATTGCGAATAGGGCGCGAATTTATCAATTCAATTGTTGATGTCACTATTGGTAAATTGGTTTTTCATTAGTACTTCGTTGAGCACATTTCTCTATTTTCGCATCCAATAGAACAATGACGGAATCAAATAGCGGCACCAAACGCCTGCAATCATCATATTTTTCATCAATTGTCAGTATTTCCCTTGTGCTTTTTATGCTTGGCTTGCTTGGCATGCTCGTCCTCGATGCCAGGAAAATTTCAGATTATGTGAAGGAGCATGTCCAGCTCAATGTTTTTCTGAATGATGAGCTGAGTGATCAGGAGATAAGTGCTTTTCAAAGTATTCTCGAAAAAGAAGCTGCAATAAAATCTGTTCGGTTTATCTCCAAACAGGAGGCCTTAGACAGTCTGAAAAAAGACCTTGGCACTGATGCAACCGGAATGCTGGATATCAACCCTCTTCCTTCATCTTTTGAATTGAAGCTCAAAGCAGAATTTACCGGTGCCGAAACACTCAAAAAACTCGCAGCAGAGATCCGGGAAAATAAAATGGTTCGGGAAGTTACTTACCAGCAAACGGAAGTGGATAAAATGAATGAGAATTTTCAGGTGATTGCCTTCGGTATTTTGCTCTTCTGTGTACTCCTGTTTTTTGTCGCTGTTGCATTGATCAATAGTACGATACGGATTGCCATGTACTCGAAAAGGTTCCTCATAAAGAGCATGCAGTTGGTCGGCGCCACAAAAAGTTTTATCCGAAAGCCATTCCTGACAAGGGCTATGGTTCACGGATTGTATGCAGGATTTATTGCCTGTTTACTGCTTGGCGGAGTGCTTTACCTGCTTAGTACTAAGTTGCCTGAATTGGTGCAGATCCAGGATTTAAAAGCCAATGGAATTTTGTTTGCCGGGATCATTGTGCTTGGGGTGCTGTTGTCAGTGATCAGCACTTTTTTCGCTGTTAACCGATACCTCAGGGTACGGGTAGAAGAACTTTATTAATGATCACTTAACGTTTTGAAAAAATCAATTCACCCATAGGGAATACAGCCCAACCTTCTGTAAAACGCAGTTCTGCCTTCATTTTTTCTTCCACCGGACTCAGCCAGATTTCAACCTCTTTTGTTTCAAGGGGATCGTTTTCAAATATTTTTCCGATGCGGCCGCATTTGATGATGTAAGCAACACCTGTTATGTCGGGGTTGCCTGTATTGCGCTCAAGGATTCCTTGATCGAATTCCGCCAGGCCAATTCTACCGGAAACTATTTTATCTTCATTTATTTCAATGGTAAGCCGTGCAGAGTCAGACGTAAACTGATAGCCGCCTTTAGGATGCGTACGCACAGTGATTTTCTGTTCACCAGTATTCCATTGCCCCACATAAGCAGATGGTACTTCCCATTTTACGGTACTGCAGGAGGTTATTGTTCCCAAAAAAAGAATGATTGAAATGGTCCTGAGATTGGAGTTTCTGAATAAGCAGATTTTCATGATGCATTAATAACAGTATTTATTTGTTTTTAACGAAACGGCCGGTTTTACATTGTAAAATTATATAAAACTTCAAAACACTTTAATTTGAAAATACGTTTCTTCAGCTATCTTCGCACACTCATATCAATACAATGGCTAAGAAAGAAACAAAACTGGTTAATGATTTTGCCTTCGGCAGAGAAAACTATATCTGGATGCTCATCGGCATCGCTTGTATTTTTGTTGGATTTATTCTCATGAGCGGTGGCGGAAGCAAGGATCCAAATGTATTCAATCCTGATATTTTTTCATTCAGAAGAATTACCCTTGCGCCTGTTGTCGTGTTGATCGGCTTTGTAATTGAGATCTATGCCATCCTGAAGAAAACGAAGGAGTAATGCAAATGTGTAAATATGCAAATGTGCAGATGAAATCCGCGGCGCATTAATTATTACATTCTTATCTGCACATTTACTGATCTGCACATGAATTTTCTTCAGGCCATTATTCTTGCCATTATCGAAGGACTAACTGAATTTCTTCCGGTTTCAAGTACGGGACATATGATCATTGCCAGTTCTGTGATGGGCATTGCTTCTCTTCCATTTACAAAAGTATTTACCGTTGTCATTCAGTTTGGTGCGATCTTGTCCGTTGTCGTAATCTATAGGAAGAGATTTCTGGGAAAGATAGATTTCAACTTTTACAAAAAGCTATTCATTGCATTCATTCCGGCAGTTATTTTCGGACTGCTGTTCAAGAAACAAATTGATGCACTGCTTGAAAATGTCATTGTTGTCGCAGTGGCTTTGCTTGCAGGCGGAATTATTTTTCTCCTGTTGGATAAATGGTTTCATGAAGCAGAGGAGCGGGGAATGAGTGAACTGAACAGCGATGCATCTGCTTTGAAAATAGGAATGTTCCAGGTCCTTGCCATGGTGCCGGGTGTTTCCCGTTCTGCGGCAACCATTATTGGGGGACTTACGCAAGGGCTGAATAAAAAAGCAGCAGCAGAATTCTCCTTTTTTCTTGCTGTTCCAACAATGTTCGCTGCAACATGTAAAGATATTTATGAAGTCTATAAAGAAGGTGTTGGTTTTTCATCTCATGAAATAAACCTGTTGATCGTTGGTAACCTTGTCGCATTCATAGTTGCTTTTCTGGCAATCAAATCATTTATCAGCTACCTTACCGAACATGGTTTTAAGGTTTTCGGGTATTACAGGATCATTATCGGTTTGCTCATCCTGATTTTGCATTTCTGCGGCATCAGCCTGAACATGATTTAAGAACAATGCTTACCTGGAGGATGTAAACTCAAGTATGACTTTCTTTTTCCCTGTTCCCTCGCTTGAGATAAACAGGTTTCCGTTTTCCGAAAATGTCATTCCTTCAGGATGTGCTGCAAGGGTTGGATCAAGAAATGCAACCTCGTTGATGTTCCCGCTTCGGTCGAGCACAATGATCATTGTGCCTGTACTTGAAAGAACATAGATTTCTTTTGTCAACGGATGTATAGCGAGCTCCGAAGGTTCAAAAAATGAATTTTTATTTTCTCCAGCGGGAATTTCCATATTGTTTGCCTTTATAAACTTAGCAAGCTCATGCAGATGAATACTATACAACGGTTTTGGATCGAGCTGATGGGTTGCAAGATCAAATGCATAAATTTCTTTTTGATCTTCCTTTTCAGTCTTAAATGAAACACCTTTACAAGCGATCAGCAGCTGATGATCCTGATTGTCATAACACAATCCTTCTGTATTATTTTCTTTTTTAAGAAAGGTGTCATACTTCTTTGTTTGCTGTGAGTCTGTGTCAAAATGGGTGACCTCAAAGAGTGTTCCCGTACTGTGCAGGATATAAAAGGTGTCATTCACCAAAGCGATGGCTTCATAGTCATGATCAGCGGCGAAGTTCACGCTTTCTTTTACTTCCTCTTTCTTAAGATTATATAAATAGATTTTTCCTTTTTCATCCTGAATGCAGGCGATCTTTCTTTCTGTATAAAATGTTATTCCTGATATCTCCTTCAATGAACGAGGTAATTCAAATTCCCTCGAAGGATGCTGAAGGTCATACTTAAATCCCGGTGTATGGTTTGCCTTCGGAGTACACGAACAATATAATAGAATGAACAATAATGAAAATTCAATGCGGAAATTATTCATCAAGCAAAGTTCCTGATTATTTCTCATGCGAAATGCATTTATCACTGACTTTATTTTTTTTTTACTGCCTACTGCCTACTGCCTACTGCCTACTGCCTACTGCCTACTGCCTACTGC
>CAYHHK010000139.1:0-9511 GCA_964356415.1 uncultured Flavobacteriales bacterium | reverse complement strand
TTATCATCCCGGCTGGCAGGTTGCTTTTGTAAATGCTGAGGGCTTAAAAGGAAAAAATTATTCCCTGCATGTTTATGATTTAACCGGCAGAGAGGTTTTTAAAGAAGAAGGAAAACTAAACGGAGCATATTATACCAAAGATTTGCGCTGCGAAGGTTTTGCCAATGGGTTGTATGTTGTAAATTTGAGAACGGAGAAAGAAGTACTGAGTAAAAAATTTATAAAGCAATGATCATGGTAAAATACCTTTTGCCGATACTTGCCCTCCCTTTGGGGGAGGGCGTTACGCCGTTTGTAAGCGCAGACTGGTTCAAGGGAGGGGCTTTGCACCCCATTTGTAAATTCGTAAGTATTAGTATTTGGTATCATGAAAAGAAAGCTCGCCCGTTTTGCAGAAAATGAAACATTTCCCCACTTGTTTCAGCCAAAAATGTTTCCACCTGTTGACCACCCACTGAAAGGCAAATGGCATGCAGACTTCTTTAAAAACGAAAACCCAATCGTGCTCGAGCTGGGCTGCGGGCGCGGCGAGTACACAGTGAACCTGGCCGAAAAATTTCCGGAGAAAAACTTTATCGGCATCGACTGGAAGGGTGCCCGACTATGGCGCGGCGCCAAAACCGTTCAGGAAAACAAAATGACGAACGTGGCTTTCCTGCGCATCATGATCCAGAACATCCTCAACCATTTTTCAAAAGACGAAGTGAGTGAAATATGGATTACATTTCCTGATCCCCAACCGCAATCAACCCGCGAACGTAAAAGACTTACTGCGCCTCGCTTTCTTGATCAGTATAATCTAATATTAAAAGAGGGCGGCATCATTCACCTTAAAACAGACAACAAACCGTTTTATGAATATACGCTTGGTGTAATTGAGGAAAAAAAACATCAAAAGATCTATTCAACCGACGACCTGTACCACTCCGATGCCGACAATGAAATCTTGGGTATTAAAACTACTTATGAAAAAATATTTCTGGAACAGGGATCAAAGATCTGTTATGTGAAATTCACGCTTGCATGAAAAAAGAAAAAAACAAACTCGATTCTTTTTTTGAACAGGTTTATGCCGTGGCAAGGCTTGTTCCGAAGGGAAGGGTTACATCTTATGGCGCCATCGGCAAGTATCTGGGAACAGCAAAAAGCGCCCGCATGGTCGGCTGGGCGATGAACGGGGCACACCAGGTAAAGCCGAAGGTGCCCGCACACCGTGTTGTTAACCGCACGGGTTTACTTACCGGTAAACACCACTTTGGAACACCGACAAGAATGCAGGAATTGCTTGAAAAAGAAGGCATCAAAGTAAAAAATGACCAGGTGCAGGATTTTAAGAAATTGTACTGGGATCCAATGTCAGAACTCAGCATTTGAAAGAGCCTAAGGGCGCTCAATTGTGATCCGAAGCTTCAAGAATGGCGAAGCAAATCTCCCCGTTTTTTTTCATCTTCAGTCCCGCTGTCCGCTGCAAGCCCTATCCGCCAACCGGCGGATCAGGGCTTTTCACTGCCATCGGGGCTATTTTAGAATGCGTACGTTGTCAATCAGCATTATTGAGCAGCCAAATGGCAGATCCCACAGATCCCGGATTTGCTCATTGCTGTCGGTGCTACAAACACGCCGCTCCTATTGAGTTTAAATCAAAACCCGACAATGAAATCATAAACAGATCGCGCCTAAGGAACTACAAAAGAAAAACCTCTCCCGGGGATCTGCACATGGGGCAATCCACCGGAAAGCAATAATAAGCTGTTTTCATTTGGACAAATCCGGAATTCAATTCCGGATTTGTCCAAATATTTTATATGTTTGCAATATGATTCAACGCACATCATTGGTTCGGTTAACCAAACTTGCCGGCAAATTCAGAAGCGTGGCAGTAATTGGTTCAAGGCAAAGCGGAAAAACGACACTTTGCAGGGCATTATTCCCTAAAAAGCCATATGTTTCATTTGAGAATCCCGATACACTGGCCTTTGCCATTTCAGACCCCAGAGGATTTTTAGGGCAATTTAAAAACGGAGCTATTTTAGATGAGATACAAAGGGCTCCGCATATATTCTCCTATTTGCAACAGGTACTGGATGAAACTAAAAAGAAAGGACTTTTCATTCTTACAGGCTCCAATAACTTCTTACTGCAGGAAAACATTACGCAATCTCTGGCAGGCAGAATAGCTTATTTGCAGTTGCTGCCATTGTCGTTCCGGGAACTAATGGACAGTAAAAAATTAATGACTGATTACAAATGGCACATACTAAATGGCGGATACCCCGAACCTATTGCAAAAAAAATAAATCCGATTGATTGGTATGCTGCCTATATCAACACATACATAGAAAGAGATGTGCGACAGATAAAGAATATTGGCAACCTGGCACAATTTACAAAACTGCTAAAATTATGTGCAGGACGAACAGGACAAATATTAAACCTTACTTCATTATCAAATGATTGCGGCATTGATCAAAAGACAGTAGCAGCATGGCTGGGAGTATTACAAAGCAGCTTTATTATTTATCTGTTAAAATCATATCATGGCAATTTCAATAAACGAATTATCAAAGCCCCCAAACTATATTTCTATGATACAGGAATTGCATGTTCATTGCTCGGCATTCACCGTACAAGTGATATAACAACGCATGTAGCCAAAGGCGCTTTGTTTGAAAACATGATAATATCCGACTTATTAAAGGCCCGGTTTAATGCAGGTCTCCCGGATAATTTATTTTTCTTTCGTGATAAAACCGGAAATGAAGTTGACATTATTATTGACAATGCAGGTAAATTAACCGCATTGGAACTAAAGGCAGGGGAAACCATATCGCAGGATTTTTTTAAGGGACTTGAATATTTCACCGCGCTGGATAATAAGCCCATACAAACGCGTTTGATCTATGGCGGAAGGCAAGAACAAAAAAGAAGCAATGGAATTGTTGTTATGCCATGGAATAAAATAACCGACATCTAAACAACAAACTACCCTGAAAGGCCCGCTCACAAGGTCTGGTGCGTCGGTGAATTCGTTTGGCAGATCTTTATCGATGAGAAAAATCAGGTAACCAATTCCGGATTTGTCATGATCCAATTCCCTAATAGCCCGCAAATACCGGCGATCAGAAAACAGCCATGATGCCTATGAAATCCCATTTCGCTTGACCTCACGTAAAAATGTAAGTAAGAAAATGATTGGCAAATTCAGAGACCATTTGACGTTGTGCCGGTTTCGGGAGAAGAATCTCGGTAAACCCAGCGAAAACGTCATCAAAAACCATTGAATCTTTTCGAACGAAGCTAAACATTACCTTTGCACCGGATTACCAAATAAGTCCATCGCGAATTAACCGGTGGGTAATCCGAATAAAAAAATGATTACGAAAGAACAAGTTACAGAAGCATTAAGCAATGTGATTGAGCCCGATCTGGGTAAAGACCTCATCACCCTTAATATGGTGGAAGATATCGCCGTGGATGGAATGAACGTTTCCTTCACCGTGGTATTAACCACTCCGGCATGTCCGATGAAGACGATGATTCACAATGCATGCGTGAATGCTATCATCCATTTTGTTGACAAGGACGCTATTGTAATTGTAAACATGACAGCGCGTACAACCAGCGGCCGCGTAAAAGAAGACGTGCTGTTGCCTGAAGTAAAAAACATCATCGCGATCGCTTCCGGAAAAGGCGGTGTTGGCAAGTCAACTGTGGCAGCAAACCTTGCTGTGGCACTGGCAAAAAAAGGCGCAACAGTTGGATTGATTGACGCCGATATTTACGGACCCTCTCAACACATTATGTTTGGTGTTGAGCATGAACGCCTTTTTGTAAATGAGCGAGATGGAAAAACATTCATGATCCCGGTCGAAAAATACGGGGTGAAAGTATTGTCAATTGGTTTTCTTGTTGATCCCGACCGTGCAATTCCATGGCGCGGACCGATGGCTTCAAAAGCATTGAAGCAATTATTCTCCGACGCTGAATGGGGAAAACTGGATTACCTCCTCATCGACCTTCCTCCGGGAACAGGAGATATTCACCTCACCCTTGTTTCTGCCGTGCCTGTAACCGGAGCCGTAATCGTGAGCACTCCGCAACACGTTGCGCTTGCTGATGCACGAAAAGGCGTAAGCATGTTTATGCTTGATGCCATCAATGTACCTGTGCTCGGACTCATCGAGAACATGGCATACTTCACACCAGAGGAATTACCTGACAATAAATATTACATCTTTGGAAAAGAAGGATGTAAAAAACTCGCAGAGGAATTAAAGGTTCCTTTCCTAGGAGAAATTCCGCTTGTTCAAAGTATCCGCGAAGGTGGAGACACAGGAATTCCCGTTGCGCTCGACGACAACACGATTGTATCAAATGCTTTTATGGAAGTAGCTGATCAGGTAGTACGACAGGTTTCAATACGCAATGCAACCAAACCGGCAACAAAGAAAGTTGAAGCAATGGCTCATTGATGGAACAGCCGGGTAATTGGTTGAATAGTTAATAAGTTGATAGGACGAGTAGTTCATTTGTCAATTTGTAATGAAGCATAAATCCCAATAAACCAATCAACTAATAAACCATCCCGATAGCTATCCGGAAACTTTTCAACTCTTCCCCAAACATGTCCCCCAATACCAATCCCCAACTCCTTTTCCGCATCGAAGACGCGCTGAATCAGTTGCGCCCGTATCTCGAGGCAGATAACGGCAACGTGAGTCTGGTTGAAGTAACGGAAGACATGATCGTCAAACTCCGCTTTCATGGCGCCTGCCGAGGCTGCAGCATGAGCACAATGACATTGCGTGCAGGAATCGAACAAACCATTTTACGCATGGTTCCTGAAATTAAATCTGTGGAGGCGATTGATCAGGAGGAGGATGAGTTGATATGAATGTTGTCGGTTACGCAACCTTGTGTTTTGTGCCTCTCCTTATCAACAGATTCCCGGTTCAACGAAATGCGATATCCCCATAAAATCCCATTATTTCCTCTGCGATCTCCGCTGGTTTAGCAGGTTTTTTACACTTCTCCCGTTTTTAATCTAAATAATTCCTCGTCTCGTCTCGTCTAAGGCGAGGTCATTTCATTTTATGGTTCTATCTTTATGTCTACAAAAATCTGATTCATGAAGAAGCTCATATTTCTATTTATTTTATTATTCCGGTTAAATAATTTATCCGCACAAATTGGTATTGAGTGGCAGAAAACATATGGGGGAACAGCTATCGATTTCATCAGGACAGTTATTCCTGATGTGAATGGTGGCAGTCTTCTTTGTGGCACCTCGCTTTCAGCTAAAAATGGTAATAAAAACGTGCCCTCTTTCGGATTATATGATTATTGGCTTGTTCAACTGGACGTTTTTGGAAATTCAGTTTGGCAAAGACATTATGGAGGAAGTCAAGTGGATGAGTTAGTGACCACAATTAAAACCGCAGATGGAGGATATTTGTTGGGTGGCACATCACACTCAGATTCTGACGGTAATAAAACAGAAGACCACATTGGAAGCCACGATTACTGGATTGTCAAAACAGATAGTTTGGGAAACATCCAATGGCAAAATGATATCGGCGGTCGCGACAATGACTACCTCAGGTCAATAATACAAACCAGTGATGGAGGGTATTTTATTGCAGGAATTTCAAACTCCGACAGTACCGGAGATAAAATTACCAGGAGTATTGGAGCGTCTTTTGATATATGGGTGCTTAAACTGGACTCGGCAGGCAATATTCAATGGCAAAAACAATTGGGAACCTATGATGATGAAGAGGTAGCCAACGTTTTACAAACCCCGGCCGGGGAGTATATAATTGGATCATCTACTGGAAGCCAATACTGGCTGATCAAACTTGATGCATTCGGGACGCAGCAGTTAAGCAAAACCTTTGGCGGTTCGAATAACGAAGACCTTTTCTCAATTGCGCATACGTTTGATGGCGGACTCATTTTGGCGGGCCGTTCAGATTCAAATTTATCGGGCGACAAGACAGAGAATTCTTATGGACAATACGATTACTGGATTGTAAAACTTAATATATTACTAGACATTGAATGGGATAAAACAGTAGGCGGTTCCTTACGGGACAACGCATTTCAGATTTCGCAAACGATAAACGGCGAATACGTTGTGGGAGGCAGTTCACTTTCCGGAATATCAGGAAATAAAACAGAAGCCAATGAAGGCTCGGATGACTTTTGGGTCGTAAAACTTGACACTACGGGGAATTTGCTCTGGCAAAAAAACATTGGAGGTTTATCTTCTGATGGATATAACTGCTCTTTGAAAGAAATCCCGGGATCACAGGGTCAATTTTTTGCAGGCCTAACGTCCAACTCAAATATTTCAGGAGATAAAACCGAAGACAGTTTTGGTTCATATGACTTTTGGACAATAAAATTCCGGGAAAAATACAACCGTTTACAAGGCAACGTGTTCATCGACTCAAATAGTAACCTTGTTCGCGACAGCGGAGAAACATTTCCTGTGGGGAGAATAATTACCGAGTTAACCACGGGCAACTCGGCTTTTACACAAACTACGGGCAACTACGCTATTGCCGTTTTTGATTCGGGAACCTATACCGTTAATCCTCCGGCAATTTCTTATTACACGCCCACACCCGCCTCTCATTCAGTTATTTTTTCCGGAATACTTCAAACCGACACGTCAAATAATTTTGCCTTTCAGCCTGCGGGAATTTTTGATGACCTATGCATCACAATAACACCCACGGGAAATTTCAGAGGAGGAATGAATGCTGTTTATTTGCTGCACTATAATAATCTGGGTACAACATCCATATCACCAACAATCATTTTTTTTCCGGATCAAAATTTATCATTTGTTGGCTCAAGCCCAATCGCAACATCGGCTGCAGCCGATTCTGTATTCTGGACCCTTCCTGCGCTGGCACCATTCCAGTCGGGGAATATCTGGGTTACGGTATATGTAAATAATGTTGTTCCGATTAATACACTCATAAGTTCCTTTGCACGGATAGAGCCGTTAGTAGGAGATGTAAATCCGCATTGCAACTTTGCATCGTGGGAAGTTTATACCACCGGTCCCGTAGATCCGAATGACATGCTTGTTGACCAAGACACCATCTTCACTTTCGATTTCCCCAATCCGCCTGACCTGAATTACATTATTCGTTTTCAAAATGTAGGCAACGACACTGCATTTAGTGTGAAGGTTCTGAATCAGGTCCCAGCCAATCTTGATTTATCTACTTTTGAGTTAATAGCTTCATCACACTCCGTAGGGATCAGTTATGACAATCCGTCGCGTCTGCTGGAATTTAATTTTAATAACATTTCTTTGCCGGATAGCCAGGTTAATGAATCTGCCAGTCATGGATTTGTCCGATATAAAATTAAACCGCTCACTACATTGATTGCCGGCGATAGCGTCAGCAATAGCGCCGCCATTTATTTTGACTTCAATGAACCGGTTCTTACAAATATCGCAAACACCTACATCGTCCTTAATGTAGGAATTCAGGATTTTCCAGTGCAGAATAACAGTCTGCTCATCTCTCCGAATCCCGCCACAACACACCTCACAATTCGTACAGATAAAATGGAAATAGAAAACATATCTCTGTATAATATGCTGGGATCAAAAATTTCTGTGTCCGCAGTTCATTCGGGCCCGGATAATTCCAAGCAAACATTTAACATAAGCAAGTTGCCTTCGGGGCTCTACATCGTCCGGGTATCTTGTGGTGAAAAAATCCTCCATTCAAAATTCATGAAAGAGTGATTATTGCCCCGGCTATGGCCATCTCCTAACTAATCAACCAAACAAATTCTACCTAGTTTCGCGCTCACAATTCAACCAACATGCCTCAAGCAATCATCACCGTCATAGATTTAGTCAAGCATTACACCGAAATAAAAGCAGTCAACGGCATCAGCTTCGAAGTTTTTGAAAATGAAATTTTCGGCTTGCTTGGTCCGAACGGCGCAGGAAAAACCACCACACTGGAGATCATTGAAACGCTTCGCGAGAAAAGCTCCGGCGAAGTAATGGTGTATGGCTTGAACGTGGAGAAAGACAACAACGAGATTAAAAAAATAATCGGCGTACAGCTTCAGGCTGCCGGCTACTACCCTGCTTTAACACTGAGCGAATTGCTAATTCTCTTTTCCGGATTATACAACGTAAAAGTTGATACACATGAAATGCTGAAACTTGTCGGGCTGGAAGACAGAAGCAAATCCAAATACAAGGAGCTGAGTGGAGGACAGAAACAGCGATTCAGCATCTGCACCACACTCATCAATAAACCAAAGATTGTTTTTCTCGATGAACCCACTACCGGCCTTGATCCGCAAGCCCGCAGAAACCTGTGGGAACTGATCAAACAGATCCGCGCACAGGGAACTACAGTGGTCATCACCACACATTACATGGACGAAGCAGAAAACCTCTGCGACAGGGTTGCAATCATTGAGAAAGGAAAAATAATTGCACTCGACACACCCGATAAGCTGATCGATGCACTCGTTGCAAAAGGTTTTGAACGGAAGAAAAAAGTGAAAGACGCAAACCTCGAAGACGTTTTTCTCTCCCTCACAGGCCATGAATGGCGCGACGAGTAGATTAGAGAAAGTATCGGGTAAGTAGTATTAAGTACAAAGACAGCACCCCACGGGGTCTTTACTCAATACTAAAATCTCAATACTCACTTCTCAATACTCACTTCTCACATCTCACTACTTTGTACTTTCCTCCTCGCCTTCCCGTATTTCAGAAACGTATAATCAAAAGCATATTTCGCCAGAATAATTCCGGTAACGCCGTCTTTCCATCCGCCCTTTCCGAAATACCATTTCAAAAATGCAGCAATTGAACTCAGCCACTGCTGGACCAGAGACAAGTTTTTATTTTTCTTCAAGAGAGTTTCTGCCGAGAACGAAGTATAGCGTTCCAGCTTCTCTCTGATTTCCAGCTTTGATTCAAAAGTATAATGTTGCAGCACGCCACAAAGTACTGCAATGGTTTGATATCCTGATGGTTCTTCGTGTACAACGGGCGAATTATTAAAGTTGCTCTTTCTTCTGTCAAACAGGCGAACAGGATAATCAGGCGATACTACAGGGTAAAGCGCATGAATTTTTTTTCCAAGCACATACCAGTCTCGTTTCAATCGGTAGGCATCAAAAAGCACTTCGCCATTTTTTAATTTATTTAATGAAGAGATCAGTTCATCATCAGGAATTTCGTCACTGTCTATCATTAATACCTGGTCGTGCATACAATTATCTACGGCAAAGGTCCTTTGGTTTTTAAAATTGTCAAAGGCGCGGAACAGAAAACGGCAATGGTGTTTTTCGGAAATGGATTTCGTAGAATCATGACTGCCTGAATCTACGATCAAAATTTCATCACATGTTTTTTCAAGCTGTGAAATAATTTTGTCGAGGTATTTTTCGCTGTTATAAGTAAGAATGAATGCCGATAACTGTTTCATTGCAGGCAAAGTAAGTACAACTT
>CAYHHK010000138.1:0-9528 GCA_964356415.1 uncultured Flavobacteriales bacterium | reverse complement strand
CACAAGTCACAAGTCACAAGTCACAAGTCACAAGTCACAAGTCACAAGTCACAAGAGGGGGATACAAGATAGCAATTAGGAGATGAAATTAAACTGTTTATCATTTTGTTTTTTAGCGGGCCTGCTGGTGTTGCAAGGTTGCGAGGAAGAGAATATGTGCGATTGCATTAAGAGTACAGGATCTGTTGTATCTGAGAAAAGGTCGTTAAATGATTTCAGCAGTCTGGAGGTGAGGAAGAATGTAATCGTCACTTTATACCAGGATACAGTCAATTATGTGGAAGTAGAGGCGGGCAGCAACCTGATCGGTCTGGTCAGGACAGAAGTAACCGATGGCATCCTGAAAATTACCAACGACAATACCTGTAACTGGGTGCGCAGTTACGACATTAAAGTGCATGCAAGGGTCCACCTGAAGAATATTTCCCTGATCGAACACTATGGCTCTGAAGAGATCAATTGCGGCAATGTGCTGAAGGGTGAATTTATTGACGTGTATGAAAACAACAGTGCTGATATTCACCTCAACCTGGATGTTGTGCAAGTCTATGCACGTCAGATGATTGGCGGTGGGGATATCTACCTTTCCGGCCATTCACGGTTCCTATATACATTCGGAGGAAGTTTTGGATATATTTATGCGAAGGAAATGGTCAGCGATTCGGTGCTTGTTGATCACCGCGGCACCGGGGATATTCATGTCAGCCCAACAACGTGGATGAAGGTGAATATTGATGACAGGGGAAATGTTTATTATTCAGGAAGTCCGGTTGTTGTGTCTTATTTGAACGGAACCGGAGAGCTTTACCGCGAATAAATTTACCTTGCACCCGGTTTCTACACATTGAACATAAATGATCACATTACATAATTTCGATTTCGGATTCGGCGGACGCTATCTGTTTCATGAGGCGTCGTGGCAAATCAATCCCGGGGAAAAAATAGGACTGATCGGTGCAAATGGCACCGGAAAATCAACCTTGCTGCGTATCATCAGTGGTGAATATAAAATTGATTCAGGTACATATACAAAACTCCGCGACCTTTCGATTGGATTTCTGAACCAGGATCTCCTTTCTTTTTCCAGCAGTGAAAACATCCTCGATGTTGCAATGGGAGCGTTTGAATCAGTATTGAAACTCCACCTGGAGATTGAAGAGATTCTTGAAAAGTTGAAGCACGATCATTCGGAAGAATTACTTCATCTGCTTCACGATAAACAAACTTTGTTTGATCACGCCGATGGCTATACTATACAGCATAAAGCAGAAGCCATGCTGGAAGGTTTGGGATTCAGTACAAAGGATCTCTACCGGCCATACAGCGAATTTTCCGGCGGATGGCGCATGCGCGTGATGCTTGCAAAGATCATGTTGCAAAAGCCTGATGTATTGATGCTCGATGAACCGACCAATCACCTTGACTTACCGAGTATTCAATGGATTGAAGGTTACCTGCGTGAATATACAGGAACTGTGATCCTTGTTTCCCATGACAGGTATTTTCTTGACAACATCGTCGACAGGATCGTGGAAGTTGCCAATGAGCAAATCACCATTTATCCCGGGAATTACTCATTCTATATGGGAGAAAAGGAATTACGTAATGAACTTCAGCAATCGCAGTTTGAGAATCAGCAGCAATATATTAAAGAGCAGCAAAAACTGATTGACCGTTTTCGCGCAAAAGCAAGCAAGGCGAAGATGGCACAATCGAGGATCAAAAAGCTTGACAAACTTGAGCGGGTGGAAGAAGTGAGCAGCACCAATGCAGAAGTCAGCATCCGCCTTCTTCCTGAATCACAGCCGGGGAAAGTGATCGAGACGATTCATATCAAGGATAAGAGTTATGATACGCTGAATATTTTTCACAACGCAGAAGCGATGATCAATCGTGGTGACAAGATCGCCCTGATCGGCGCCAACGGAAAAGGGAAATCTACGTTGCTTAGAATGATCAACGGATCGGAGTCGTTTGACGGAAAGATCGAAGACGGATACAACCTGAAAAAATCATTCTATGCCCAGCATCAGCTTGAAGGACTGAATATGAACAACACGATTATTCAGGAGTTGCAGGAAGCAGATACAAAACAGACAGAGAATTATGTGCGTTCAGTAGCGGGCGCATTTTTATTCGGTGGAGAAGATGCATTCAAACCCGTTAAGGTTTTATCCGGGGGCGAAAAGGCAAGGGTTGCACTTGGGAAGCTTGTTTTGTCGAGGGCGAATTTTTTGATCCTTGATGAGCCAACGAATCACCTTGACATGTTATCTGTGAACGTACTCATCAGGGTATTGCAGGAATTTGAGGGTACGTTTATTACAGTTTCTCACGATCGGTTTTTCATTTCTGAGATCGCCAATAAGATCTGGTGGATTGAAGGAGGGCAGATCAAAGAATATCCGGGCACATATTCAGAATATGAATACTGGCGCACCAATCAGGCCAATAAAAGCAAAGAGATAAAAAAGGAAAAGGCGGCACCGGCACCGACTCAGGTAAAACAACAGAAGACTCCGGTAGACGAAGGAAAGGCAAAGGAAAAGAAAAAGCTGGGCCAAAAACTGAAGCAGCTGGAGGAAAAGATTGAAACATTAAAGCAGAAAAAAGCAGAGGGAGAACAAAAGCTCTCTTTGCCATCTGTTTACGGAGACCAAAAGCTATTTGCAGAAACGCTGGCAGCATTTAACAATGTGGCTTCGCAGCTTGAAACGACGAATAAAGAGTGGGAACAGGTGTTTGAAGCCCTTGAGAAAGCTGATTAGAAGGAGCAAATCGCAATTATTCACCAACATTTTTTTGCCGTTGGCGGATTGCAGGGCCTGTTCACAAATCAATACCAGCTGTTGGTCAAAATATTTATAGATTTGAGCATTCTGTATATATATTTGGTCAATCAAAAACTTAAAATTTATGATTACGCAGGTAACATCAGGAGTCAAAATCAGCGTTGAAACTTTTTACAGACCTGATCAGAGTAATCCCTTGTACAGCCAACATGTTTTCGCGTACAGGATTACAATTACAAACAACAGTGATTATTCAGTGCAGTTGAAAAGGAGGCATTGGTTTATTCTGGACAGTAGTGCAACAAACCGCGAAGTTGAAGGTGAGGGAGTGATCGGAGAACAGCCCGTCATTGCAACGGGAGAATCATATCAGTACATTTCAGGCTGCAACCTTGATTCTGAGATCGGTAAAATGTATGGAACATATTTACTCGAAAGGTTGATAGACAAAAAGCAATTTTACGCACGCATTCCGGAGTTTATGCTGGTAGTGCCTTACAAAATGAATTAGGTTATGTAATAATATTTTATTTGATAAGAGTCCCGGCAGGCAAGAAAGCAGGCCGGGATTTTTTATGGTACCAACTACGAATGGTACACGAATATACCAATGGCAGATTTTGATACGGTTCAGGATATGAAGTATAATGCTTTTTTTTAGGAGCGAAACATTTCAACTGCTTATCACTTTCTGTCCTGCTCTCATCCCGAAGCTCCGCAAAAAGCGGAGGCTTCTCCTTTCGATCAGGGCTAAAATTTTTGCTGCCTGCTCTGTTGGAATCCTTCTTATTTAATTACTAAGTTAAAATGAAATCACTAATTATTCTGTAATTGTGCCGTTGGAGTAACTGTATTAGTACAAAAACCTGAAAGCTTAAATGGCAATAGCAAATACCGTATCGCATGCCATCCCAAAATATTAAAATAGGTTTTTCTATTCCAAAATGACAATCTTCTTTGTAATTGAACGCATCTTCACTCCTGAAAATTTCAATTGATAAACACCGGCAGGTAAATTATTCAGGTGAATGATTTCGTTTGCTTTCTCAAGCTTTAGCGATAAAATATTTTCTCCAACAGCATTAGAAAGCAACGCTTTGTTATAAATACTTGATCCGTTTTGCTGGATCGTGAATTCCTCTTTGGCCGGATTGGGGAAAATCGCAATTGGGGTTTCCGAATTAAGATCAGAAATGTCCGTACACAACAAAACAAAAATATTTAGTGTTGCTGATGCAGAACATCCGTTGGTGTCATTGTAAGTATAAGAAATCGCATATGAACCCTGCGAAAGCCCTGAAGGATTAAAGATATTTCCGTTAATATTTTGACCGGTGAAAATACCTCCCGCCGGAGTTGCATTCAATGTGATTGGATTTGAATCACAGGTTGTATCAGGGTTGTCGCTGTAATCAAACAAAACTGTTGGTGGGGTACGCATGTGAACATTCACCATTGTAGACGTAATGCACTGTCCGAATGGAACTGAATCCGGAACAACGAAATAATTTCCTCCGGAGGTAACATAGATACTATCGCTTGTGAGTGAAACCAACGGATCCCAGTGAAAAGAGCCGGGCATGTCTGTAACATAAAGCAATACGCTATCCCCTGCGCATAGATCAACATCAGAACCCGGGTAAACTTTAATAAGTGAATTGAGCGCTATCATTACATCTTCGCTTCCATAATTCACGCATGCAAGGTCTGTTTTTGAATCATGGTTAAAGTCGTCGTTGATTACAGTCATCGCTCCATTTCCGGCAGCAAGAAAATAGCCACCATTAAAACCTCCATTGTGATTGTTCAGGGCGATTGTGAGGAGATCATATGTTGAGCTTACAATTAAATCAGGAAAGCTGTCGAGATTGACATCAGCACAAGTGAGATAATTGGGAAGGTCTACAATCCCATTTGAAGTATGTAAGGATGCATTACCTGTACCATCGCCAAAATAGGTATATACCTTTGAGCCACCGGGACAACCGTAATTGGTGAATGCAAAGTCGAGATTACCATCCAGATTAAAATCAGCGCAGTCAATATCTCCATTATGTCCACCGGCACAAATTGCTAAGCCCTGCGCATTTGTAAAAACGCCTGAGTGGTTGTTGAGATTGATATAACCTCCGCCGCTATAATCCAGTGCTGCGATGTCTTTGTAGCCATCATTGTTGAAATCGCCGATGGCCAGACCAGTGATGTAGTTGAGGTTTGGAACCTGATTGTTTAAAATCAAACCACCACTTCCATTATTCAAAAGAATTTGCAAGCCACTCATGCCTCCGATTGCCAGATCAGTGTACGTGTCATTGTTGAAATCTGCAGCTTCAACCAGTTGTGCTCCTTGTGATGTGAGAATAAGGGTCGGGGCATTAAAGGTTCCGTTGCCATTTCCGGTTAATTCGTATACAGCACCGGTAGCCCCGCCTTCAACAATGATGTCATTGTTGAAGTCATGATTGAAATCTGCAATGGCTATGCCGGATAAATTTGATGCCACATGAATTTTAGAATAATGTGCAAAGTGTCCTGCACCATCGTTGAGAATAATATTTACTGAGTCTGATCCTGCAGTGACGAGGTCATTGAATCCGTCATTATTCAGGTCGCCTGCGCAAAGATTTTCAGAATAAAAAAAAGAGTTTGCATTTCCCATTGGATATACATCTCCAAAAAAGTCAGTGTTTGGTTTACCTCTGATCACGCTGTAGTATCCGGCATTCTGAGAAGCAAGAGAGATAATGTCGTCATATCCATCGAGGTCTGCATCACTTAAACAAAAGCGACCTGCATCGGGCATGCAGACGTATTTTGAGAATACATTCAGTGTGCCGGCATTGTTTTTTATAACGGCAACATTGTTTGAAGAGCTGGAACTGATAAATACCTCCGGAAAATTGTCCTGGTTGATATCTTTTATTCTAATCATAGCAGCATAATAGCCCCCGTCCTGAGTTGAGATTCTGAGGGAAGTTCTGTTCGTAATTACACCTGCGGTATCCCTAAAACAAAAATATACATTAAAGTTATCCATGTAAACCAGGTCGTCAAAACCATCATTGTTCAGGTCGCCGCCGGCAATTACATTCAGGTTGAAAACATTTGATGGGACTGTATTTCCCTGATTGAAATTCCCCGCTCCATCACCGGTATAATAAATAATGTCATTGATAGATGAGAATACGAGGTCAAGATTGGTATCGTTGTTAAAATAGCCAATTCCGAAATTACCCGGAGGAAATGGTAGTTGGAAAATGCTGTCTGTGAAAATCCGATTTCCGTTGTTTATATAAACAATAAGGTCAGATGAGGTGCCATCCAGAATTAAGATGTCCATGAGGCCATCGTGATTTACATCAGCCGGTAGGGACAAGTAATCGAGGCCTCCCTGGAGATATGGCGTAGCTGTTTCTGTAAATGTTCCGTTGCTGTTACCCCATGCAACATGCAGGCTTCTATAGTCGTTCACACAAACAATATCATCATGTGAGTCGTTATCAAAATCACCTGCGAATATATACCTGAGGTTGGTTGGAGAAGTTGTGATAAAAGATGATCCATTTGAAAAACTTCCGTTCCCGTTTCCATATTTAAAATCGAGTTGTCCATCCCAAGCGATTGCAAGATCGGGAATGGTGTCTGCATTGAACAACCCTGCAGCGATGTCAATCATGTATGTGCGATTAGCCGGAGTGGAATAGTAGATCGCATTGCCATTGAAGCATACTCCCTGCGAAAATGAAAAGTTGTTGCAAAAGGCGATAAAGATGATTGATAAAATTCCTTTTTTCATTTAAGAGTCGAATTTATAATAGAGGGTAGTATACTGCATCAGTCTTTGGAAATTACTTCGGTGCATTCCTCAATAACCCGATTGCAATAATAGAGAAAACAATATTTGGCAACCAGACAGCAATGAATGGCGGCATTATATTATTGATCGCAAATGTATTGCTGACTTGCATAAATAAGATATAAGTAAAGCTCAGTGCGATTCCAAAACCAAGCTGAACACCAATCCCTCCTCTGACTTTTTTACTTGACAATGAAACACCGATAAGCGTCAGAATAAATGTGGCAACGGGAATTGATACCCGTCTGTATTTTTCAACGAGGTAGGCACTTACGTTTGCGCTTCCTTCCATTTCTTCCTCTGCTATGAATTTATTGAGCGCGGGCGTATCCATGGCGTCAATGATGTTGATCCTGCGTCTGAAGTTTGAGGGATGCATGCTCAATGTGGTATCCAGTTGTTGTCCCGATTGAACTGTTTCTTTCATTCCATTGATGTGCCTGATGTAATAATTGGTGATGCGCCATTTTTGCGAGGTGCTGTCCCACTGAATACGTTCACTGTTGAGGAACATCGTCCGTTTTCCGTTTTCGATTTCTTCAAGTGAAAACCGGAAGCCGGTATTCTCCATATTGTTGTAGCTTTCGAGGTAGATAAAGTTTCCCGGCGCGATCTGACGATGGATATTTCTGTCTTCAAAACGTACCGGGTTTTTGATGTATGTGTTTTCGAATTCAAGCTTCACTTTGTTGGAATGCGGGATCACCCATCCGTTGAAGTAATAAGACAGCAATGCGAGAACGGTTGCTGCAATGAAGTAGGGGCGGAGCAGTCTTCTGAAACTCACGCCGCTGCCGAGGATGGCAACGATTTCTGTATTTGCTGCCAACCGTGCTGTAAAAAATATTACAGAGATGAAAACAAAGAGTGGTGAAAATAAATTGGCGAAGTAGGGTATGAAATTAAGGTAGTAGTCAAATAGTATTGCACTGAATGGAGCCTTGCGTTCCAGAAAATCATCCATCTTTTCAGAAATATCAAAAATGATAGCAATGGAAATGATCAGCGCCAGCGAAAAGAAGAATGTGCCGAGGAATTTCCGGATGATGTAACGGTCGAGGATCTTTAATGCCTTTTTATCCAATGTCTTTATTTATTAATTCTGATAGTAAACAACCACCTTTGTCGAATTTCGTATTTCGATATTAGATATTCGGTATTCGATATTGATATCCGGTATTCCAATTTATATTCGTTGTCCAACATTTACAACCATTTTCTTTTTCCACTCCATAAACGTACCGTCAATAATTTTATTTCTCGCTTCGGTTACGAGCCAAAGATAAAATGAAAGATTATGCAAAGTTGCAATTTGAGCAGCAAGCATTTCTTTACTGATCACAAGGTGGCGCAGGTAAGCTTTGGTATAAAAACTATCAACGAAGGAAGTCCCTTCCTCATCAAGTGGTGAGAAATCATTCTTCCATTTTTCATTCCTGATATTGATGATGCCGTTTTTGGTGAAGAGCATGCCGTTGCGGGCATTGCGTGTCGGCATTACACAATCGAACATGTCGATGCCAAGTGCAATGCATTCAAGGATATTGGCCGGTGTTCCAACGCCCATGAGGTAGCGTGGCTTTTCGAATGGAAGAATGTTGCACACCAGTTCAGTCATTTCATACATCATTTCAGCCGGTTCACCTACAGACAGTCCGCCAATGGCATTTCCATCGCAATTTTGTTCAGCAATATACCCGGCAGAAATTTTTCTAAGATCGCCATACACACTTCCCTGTACAATCGGGAAAAGGGTTTGTTCATGCCCGTATTTTGGCTCTGTGGAATTGAAATGATTGATGCAGCGTGTCAGCCAGCGATGTGTCATCTCCATGCTTTTTTTTGCATAGCCGTGTTCACATGGATAAGGTGTACACTCATCAAAGGCCATAATGATGTCAGCGCCTATTGTGCGTTGTATATCCATCACATTTTCAGGTGTGAAAAGGTGCCTTGATCCATCAATGTGGGACTGGAATTTTACGCCTTCTTCTTTGATCTTTCTGCTGTCGCTTAGTGAATAAACCTGGTAACCGCCACTGTCGGTAAGGATGGGTTTTTGCCAGTTCATAAACCGGTGGAGACCGCCTGCCATTTCCATCGTTTCCAGGCCCGGGCGCATAAAAAGGTGATAAGTATTGCCGAGAATGATCTGCGCTTTGACGTCTTCCGTAAGGTCCCTTTGGTGCACCGCTTTGACGGAAGCTGCTGTGCCCACAGGCATAAAGATGGGCGTTTGGATCACGCCATGTCCTGTACTGAGTTCTCCAGCGCGGGCCTTTGAATTGGGATCTGTATTGGAGAGTCTGAATTTCATTATTGAAAGTCCGCGAAGCTACGAAGATGAAACGGAATTGAAGAGGGGGGAGAGCAGCCGGCCCCCTAACCCCCTAAGAGGGAAAGGAAGAACAGCCGTCATTGGTCATTGGTGAGGATGAATAGTTTCATGGGCAGGGATTTTATGGAGATCAGTTTAATGTATTTTTGTATTTTGATAGCCAGCAGCATGAATCAGCTTGAAGAGTTCAGTAAAAAACTAAAGTACAGGTTGTCACTTCCATTGCCCGGCATTCAGGCGCAGATGAAGATGGCTCACCTTGACAGGCGAATCAATTATTCTCATGTAAAGATTCCTGAATACGCAAGATTGGGTGCTGTATTAATTCTCCTGTATGAAGATGAAGGCGTTCTCAAAACCTGTTTTATAGAACGGACGCAGTATGACGGCGTTCACAGCGGGCAAATCGCATTTCCGGGCGGAAAGAAGGAGCCGGATGAGTTGCTTGAAAAAACTGCATTGCGGGAAGCAGAGGAGGAGATCGGGGTGACGCAAACTGACATCACACTGTTGGGACGGTTGACGGAGTTGTACATTCCTCC
>CAYHHK010000137.1:0-9850 GCA_964356415.1 uncultured Flavobacteriales bacterium | reverse complement strand
CAGTGCACTCATTATAACTTCTATTTCTGCCCCAAACGAAGCCATGAAAGCTTTTTCTTCAGGCTGCAAAAAAAACGGAATTGACTTTGTCGTCATTGGGGATACCAAATCTCCGAAGGATTTTCAGCTTGAAGGATGTCGTTTTGCGGGCATTGAAGAACAACGTGAAATGCCTTTTAAACTGGCGAAACTCCTTCCAGAAAGGCATTATGGAAGAAAAAATCTCGGATACCTGTTAAGCAAGAATAATGACGTGATCATTGAAACAGATGATGACAATTTACCTAGGGCAGAATTCTGGCAGAAAAACCTATCCCCGGAAACGGCCCGTTTCACAGAAAAAAAAGGCTGGGTAAATGCATATCGTTATTTCTCAGCGGATAATATATGGCCACGCGGGCTTCCTTTGGAAGAATTACTGGGCAATGGAAATATAGCTGAAGAGCTAATTCCAACTTCCATTGAGGCAGGTTGTATCAAAATTTTCCAAGGACTTGCAGATGAAAACCCTGATGTAGATGCTGTGTACAGGATGACTTTAAAACTCCCGTTCAACTTTGAAAAAAAACCTGCCCTTGTCTTGGGTAACGGGACCTGGTGCCCATTTAATTCTCAAAATACCGTCTGGAAAAAGGAAGCATTTCCATTGATGTATCTTCCCTCCTATTGCAGTTTCAGGATGACAGACATCTGGCGCAGCTTTATAGCACAGCGCATTGCCTGGACGTGCGGTTGGAATATTTTATTCCATTCGGCAGACGTATGGCAGGAGAGAAATGAGCATAGTCTTTTGAAAGATTTTGCCGATGAAGTGCCGGGCTATCTGAATAACTTCAGGATGTGTAAAATGCTTGAGGATCTTGACCTTAAGACCGGGACACGGCACCTGAGCGAGAACCTCATTCGTTGCTATATCCTGATGATTGAAAACGGATGGGTGGGAAAAGAAGAAATGGCAATGGTAGAGGCATGGTGTGGGGAGTTTTAGGGTTCAGGGTATCCTGGCATAGAGACATTCCGTTATACAGTTTTTTTTTACTTTCGCTGATTCGATACTGTTGAATTCTAACTGTTTTCACTTGAAGAAAAAATTCCTTTTTGCTGCCTTTATTTTGCTTTTAGTAGCGATTTCATTATTCATTTTCAGGAAAAAAGAAAATAAATCCGGTAATTCTATAGTAGTGACGGATTTAGTTCCTGAAAATCCAAAATTCAAAACACTTTCATTGTCCGCAGCTTACTTCACTGATATGGAAGATCCTGATCCCACAACCTGGGCGGGAGGGAAAAATAGCGAACACTCTTTTTCAGGGAAATTCAGCAACAAGCTTTCTGATAAAGTGGAATATGGGATTACATTTTCAAAAAAAGGAATTGAAATTCCATTGCATAAAACAATAAAACAAGCAAGAATTTCTTTCAAGGTATTTTCAAAAGATCCCATTAATAAAACAAGTATTGTTTATTCCGTTACGGGGCCCCAAGATAAAGTATATGAATATTTTCAGGACACGATAATTGGTCAACCAGGAGAATGGGCCGAGGCCGAATTCGTTGTACCGGTCAATTCTACGTTGTGGGGCGAAGATGCATTGGTCAAAATTTATTCCTGGAATGAGGGGAAGGAAGTGTTTTATATAGATGATATTAAAATTGATTTTTTATCTGAAGTTGAAAACCATCCGGGAATTACAATTGGACCGCAACAGAATTATTTTTTTGGATTTGAGCCGGAAAATGATGTTGCCCCTGCCGGAAACCAGAGTAAAGAAGTAGCACACTCCGGTAGCTATTCAATGAAACTCTCCGGGACGGATTCCTACAGTGAAAACATCACTAAAAAAATTTCGGATGTTTCCACGGATACGATCAAATTCATTTCTACCAGTGTGTGGATTTACCCTAAAGAAGATAACCCTGTTGTAACCTTGGTCGTTTCGATAGAAAAACCCAATGGCACTTCAATCTCGTGGCAAGGGAAGGCCACGGATAAAATGAACCTTAAAAAGAAAGAATGGCAGAAGATCAATTTCAGGGCTGATTTGAGAGAAATTAAGACGGCTGCTGAGGATGTCATTAAAATATATTTGTGGAATAAGATAGGAGGTACCGTATATGCCGATGACCTTGAAATTGTTTACGGTGACATTCCAAAGCCGGGTGGTACTTCTGCTGGGGTGCTGATGAACCTTGCGGGCGACCTTGTTGGTCAGCATGAAAATAACAAACCACCGTTTCCACCGGACTATTTTTCACCTGTTCCTCTATTTACCCCAGTATCCGTTTTCCTGGTTGATAATGGCGGTAAAAAAGAAGGGGAAATGAATCCGGGAAATCTGATGTTCCCGGGAAGTTTTTTAAGCCGCAATATTTCACAGGATGATATTTTTATTGCAGATGAAAAAAATTGGTCCCTTTATTCCTGGTGTGAAAATATAAATAAATTCATGAAGACCTTTTCTGTTAAGGCAGCCAGTCAGGTAAACGGGAAAATCATTCTACACGGTTTTTTTGACGACCTGAAACAGGAAGTAATTCTTTTGATTGATACGGGAAGTAAAATCAGGGTTCAGACCATCCGCTTCAATGGTAATGCTGAAAACATTTGCAGTAAGAAAACAACTGAAGAAAATACGTTTGAAACATCTGAAACAGATATATCCGGACCTGACATACATGGAAATGCATGGAAGATTGTTGCAGGAAATTTTACCGGGGATGACAAAGAGGAAATTATTTTTATTTCAGATGCCGGACAATGGAAGCTTTTTCAAAAAAAAGAGCGAAGTTTTGAAGTTATGAGCTCAGGAAGTATTTCAAGAGGAACGGTTCTTTCTATACACCCGGTTACACCCGGCAACAAGCATAAAAAGCTATTGGTATTTTCTGAACGAAATAAAAAGCTGGATTATTTCCTAGTCGATTTCAATGCCGGAAAAAATAACTGCTCCGTTACAGATTTCAAAGACAAAAGTTTTTTAACCCATTACGACATGCATGCTGTCTTTTTTTCATGTCCGTTTGAAAAACCCGGTTCTGCTGATTTATTTTATCTCAATAAAGAATGGCGTTTTGATTTGAAAAAAGTTCAGCTCACCGGGAACGGAATTTTCATTAAATCACAAATTGACTTTGTACAGCCCGATGCGATGCGAAATCCAAAATACTACGAATACACATCTCTGATCAGCGGTAAATTCCTTCCGACAGGAGTCAACCAGTTACTGGTGATGATGAGAAATTGCAAGGATGCAGACTTTGACGGAAATTCATGCAGGGAATTTGAAGAAGTAAAAGGAATGCCTTCCTGGAATCTGTTTTATCAATACAAACCAGAACAATGACTTTTATGATGCAACGATTCCTTGTTTTTTGTTCCTTCTTGCTTTTTATATCCTGTCATAATGGAAATAAGGCAGAAGAACATGTTGCCGAAATAAGTGCTGAAGCATTCACCCTTAAAGAATTTAATGCCATAACCAATTTCTCCAAGACCGATGATGGAATCCTGCACCTCGACCTGGATTATACCGGAGCTCTGGAAGACGGATTTGTTATTCCTTCACTGGGCCAAATCCGGGATGGAGTATTTATCTGTTCCTTTTCATTGAAGAACAACACAACTGTTCCGCAGAAATGTTTTTATAAAATATTTTACCAGAATGAATCCTACAAATTCAGTGAATGGGATTCTGTTACACAGAAAGAAAATGAATTTGCTTATGAAAATTTCTACGGAAGCTGGGAAAATACGGAACTAACTTTCAAACAAACCGGGCCGGTTCCTGCTGATGGAAAATTTCACACCATTACCGATTCCATCCGCATCGTAGGCAATCCGCGCAATGAAGAATTGTATTTCAGCAACGGAAGGAACGACCGGTGGAAGCGCAATCCCCGCGTAGGAACCTACAGTTTCATGGTGGTGGTTTCATCAGAAGAAAATATTTCAGCACAAAAAATCCCTGCATATATACAGAACATACACCTGCAAAACGGAAACTCATTTTCAAATCCTTATTGTTTCTTTTTGCATGGTGATGGAAAGAAACTTACAGATTTGGCAATCCTCAAATCTAAAACTGAATTGAAAGTGACAGCCCGTCTCGATCTTGGTGCAGGTATTTATGTTGATTCAATTAACTTCAATGATGATGAAAGCCGGAAGCATTTCAATGCCGGCTGCGGACAGGATGCTACTATTTACAACAATGCACCCATTTCCCAGTTTATCAATACTATCAATGAAACCATGCGGATGGAAAACATCCCTGTGGTTGCTGATGTGCTCAAAGACAACTATTCTAAAACTGATTATCGCTGGAATGAAAGTTTTTATAAGCGGGAGGAATTGGTTTCCACTACTCCGCAGGTCGCCAGGTATCCCTGTGAAACCGTGTATTCAGACCCGGTAAATAAAAAGATAATCATAAAAAACCCCGGCAATGAATTCGGACAGTGGCGGAAAGAAAGTGTCGGCATCATTTCGCGTCATGCTTTTACCTATGGAAAATGGCGCGTGAAATGCAAACTCACTGAACTCATAAACAAAAACAATGTCTGGAACGGGCTCACCAATGCCATCTGGCTGATCCACCAGTCGGCCCCCGGGTCAGAAAACTGGAACAGGAGAAGAATATGCAAAAAGGAAGGATACATGGCAACCTATTGGGGAGGTCATGATGATAAGCGTGTTCCAGTTATTGACTATTCAGAAATTGATTTTGAAATATTAAAAACACCGCCCTATTGTCCGGATCAATATTATCCTCCTGTATTCAAGAATCCGAGACCAAACCGACACAACATCAAAGACTGGAATGTTGGATTCCCCGATGACCTTGATGATTTTGAGGACAAACTTTCGGTTTCGTGCACCAACTGGGACATGGCCTGCTGGGAACCAAAAAAATTTGGCGTAGGATGCAATACGATTACCTACGGTAACAAAACATTTGAAACACACCGTTGGGATCACTGGTACAGGGCTTTGTCATCCAGGACACCAGAAAAGGATGATACGTTGTTCGGCTCACCCTATTATTATTTTGAAATAGACTGGAAACCTACTGAAATCATCTGGCGCATTGGACCTGAACCTGATCAAATGCGGGTGGTAGGATACATGAATGAGGCGGTTACTTCTATCCCAAACAACCAGATGTTGCTAATCATCACCCAAGAATGGCACAATACCAACTGGTGGCCGGGATCTCCATATTTGCAGCATTTCATTCCTTTTCCGAAGAATGATATACTTGGTGAGATTTATGAGGTGGTGGTTGAGTAGCGAGAAATAGAAGGGAGGAAATATTTAACAGAAGTATTCGACCTCACGTTTTCATGCGGCAGCAACGTCTGTGATTTTTTATTCTGAACGAACTATTCCGGCGACAATGAACTGTGCAGAGGCTGTTTGGCTACAGATCAAAAGGAAAAGCAACAAAATCTTCGTAATTGATTGATTGCTACGCTTAATCACAATGCAACGACATTATCCAATTGGCTAAAATAAATTGGACAGGTTCGAAAAAATGTTTTTCTTTTGCCACAGTTCCGCAAAAGCAACATGGTATTCAGCAGCAGCTTATTTCTTTTACTTTTTCTACCGCTTTTTCTGGGCGTTTATTTTCTCGCTGCTGATCGCTTTAAAAACGGTGTCATCCTTTCATTCAGTATTTTCTTCTACATGTGGGGGGCACCAAAGTTTGTCTTTGTGATATTGGCTTCCATTATTATTGATTACGTACTGAGCAAAAAAATTTATTACTCTACAGATAAAAAGCAAAAGAAGGCCTGGCTGGTTTTTTCAGTATTACTGAATGTAAGTGTACTTCTGTATTTCAAGTATGCTAACTTTTTTGTGGAGAACTTCAATATGGTACTTGCCGAATTCGGCATTCAGGAAAGATCGTGGACCAAGGTGGCGTTGCCAATCGGAATTTCCTTTTTTACTTTCCATGAACTGAGTTACATTATTGACGTGTACCGGGGCGTAAACAAACCGATGAAACGGCTGATTGATTATGCCGTTTACATTCTCCTGTTTCCCCAACTCATTGCCGGCCCTATCATCCGCTACAAGGAAATCGCTAACCAGATCATTGACCGGAAAAGCCAGGAAACAAATAACAACAGGCTTACCGGGATGTTGCGTTTCATCATCGGCCTATCAAAAAAAGTACTGATTGCAAATACGATTGGTGCAGAAGTAGATAAGATATTTGCAATCCCCGCACATGATCTAAGTGCATCATTGGCATGGATTGGCATCATTGCCTACTCCCTGCAGATATATTTTGACTTCAGCGGATATTCCGACATGGCAATTGGTATTGCAAGAATGATCGGCTTTTATTTTCCGGAAAATTTTAACAACCCTTATATCGCCCAAAACATTACCGAGTTCTGGAGAAGATGGCATATGTCACTGAGCAGGTGGATGCGCGACTACCTCTACATTCCTCTCGGAGGCAATAAAGTAAAAACAAAAGTCCGCTTGTATTTTAACCTATGGCTTGTATTCCTTATCTCAGGTTTCTGGCACGGGGCATCATGGAACTTTATTGTTTGGGGCGGCTTTCACGGCTTCTTCCTCATTTGCGACCGCTTGTTTTTTGTGCGGTTTACGGAAAAGATCGGCAAAGTACCATCAATGCTTATTACATATTTGATTGTCCTTGTCGGCTGGGTTTTTTTCCGCTCAGAAAACCTTACATATTCTTTTGATTTTCTCAGGGCCATGTTCTCATTCGATTTTTCCGCCATGCCTTTTTTATTGAATGATAAGTTTAGATTCTTTATCGTTTTCGGATTGGTGGTGTCATTTATTGGCAGGGTGAAAATTGTTGAGTCACTGCAAAACAAATTTTACGAAGGGAAAATCAGCCAATACGGACAAATCGTTTTAACTCTCATTTGTGCCGTGTTGCTTATTATCAGCATTGGCTCAATCACCTCTTCAGGATTTAATCCTTTTATATATTTCCAGTTCTAGAATGATTAAATACATCCTTTTTTCATTTCTGTTTCTGCTTCTGTGCATTCCTTATGTTCAGCAAAATCTTGATTTTTTTACAATAAAAAAACTGGAAGGCGTTGAACTGAAAACCGAAAAGGATACGCTTAACCCGGAAACCTGGATGGAAGGACGTTTTCAAAAAAATAAAGAAAGAAGTGTAAATGAAACCATTGGAATGCGCGATTTATTGATACGTATTTATAACCAGTACAATTATTCATTGTTTCATTTGACTGAAAGTCCGGGAGTAGTAATTGGGAAAAGCGACTATCTATACCTGACCTCCTATACCGATAACTTTAGCGGCAAAAATTTTATCGGGTGGTCTGCCATTGAGGCCAACGTTAAAAGGCTAAAAATGCTTCAGGAAGCATTGAAGAAAAAAAACACAGACCTTATTGTTGTTTTCGCACCAGGCAAAGCTTCCTTTTATCCGGAATATATCCCTGATGAGATTCTCCATAACGCAACACAAAATAATTATAATGCTTACAAACGTTTACTTGTAAAGGAAGGTCTGAATTTCCTTGACATGCAATCATGGTTCAATCATTTAAAAGGCAAGACCCCCTACAAATTATACCCGAAATACGGAGTACACTGGAGCTATTACGGAACATACCTTGCTGCGGATACATTGAAAAGGTACATAGAAGTGCTCCGTAAATGTGAGCTGCCGGATATCCTTGTGGATAAAATTGAGGAACGTGATTCCCTGCAGCAACCCGATTATGATGCAGGACATTTATTAAATGTGTTCACTGTTGAAAAGGATACCATGCCTTATCCATTTTTAAGCTTTCGTGAAAAAAATGGAGGCAAACCGAAAGGGTTAGTCATTTCAGACAGCTACGCCTGGCAATGGTATGAGCAAAAAATTTTACAAAATCTTTTTGACGAATGGTCATTCTGGTTTTATAACAATACCATGTACCCGGAATCATTTACCAAAACAAAAAACACCTCTGACATTAATTATAGTGAAGTCCTACAAAAAAAAGATGTCATTATCGTGCTTGCCTCTGAAGGTACGCTTAACCTTTTTCCTTACGGCATCCTTGATAAAACAGAGGGAATCTATATTCCGCAAACCCAAGAAGAACTAATCTCATATTATAAACTGAGAATATCGGGAGATTCAACCTGGCTTCATGCTGTTATAATGAAAGCAATTGGTAAAAAAATCACAGTTGAAAAGGCCCTTCAGGAAGATGCTGAATGGATGGCGGCCAATGCACAGGCGAAAAAATAATCTCATGAATTGGAGAATTATTCATTTTTTTTTGTTTTCATTTCTTTTTGGGTTGCTATTACTTCCTCTCATTCAAAGGAAATTTAATTTCATCCCACAGCAACCCCTTGATGGCGACTTTATTCCGGCAAAAAAGAAAAAATTCACCATGGCAGGATGGTTTGATGCAGATTTTCAGAACGATTACAATAAATATTTTGAGGAGAATATTGGATTCAGAAATTCATTGATTCGGATTTACAACCAGGTTGACTTTTCTTTTTTCAATACCACACATTCTGACGTTGTTGTAGGAAATAACGGTTGCTTATTCCAGCAATCTTACCTTGATTCCTATACAGGAAAAGATTTTATCGGAACAGATAAGATAAAAGAACAGGTACAAAAAATAAAATTTGTTCAGGAAAAGCTAAAAGAAAAAGGAATTCTTCTTGTCATTGCCTTTGCACCGTCAAAAGTAAGATTTTATCAGGATTTGATTCCCTCCTACTACTCCGGCAGAGCAACAACGAACACGAATTACTCAGCTTATATAAAAGCAATGAGCGAAACTCATGTACCTGCTCTTGATTTCATCGATTATTTTGGCAGAATTAAAGACACAGCATCCTATGCGCTTTATCCTAAGCAGGGTATTCACTGGAGTCAATATGGGATGTACCTCGTTGCTGATTCCATTTTGAAATTCCTGAGGAAAGAAGGAATGAATTTGAATAATCTCTATTGCGGGGGAATTGAAATGACAGATCAATTGCGCAGTACAGATTATGACCTCGGCAACCTATGCAATGTATGGTTCAATATGCCCCATGATGATATGCCTTACCCTGTCCTCAGGTCTGAAAATAATCCTGCCAATCAACGGCCAAATACATTGGTAATTGGTGACAGTTATTACTGGAATATCTATTATAGTGAAATTCCTGAAAATATATTCAGTGGGAGAAATTTCTGGTATTACAATAATGAAGTATATGTCGATTCCTTGCAACCTCTTCAAGCGAGGGATCCGTTGCGTAACATCCAATATGATTCAGGGTTTTCAAGCGGTGTTTTGCTCAAAAGGCCGGAATTTAAAGTTCCTTTCCTCCCATTGCGATTGAAAGAAAATCGTTTCAGTCAAAATTCTGTTGATCAGGCATTCGCAGAAACATGTTTGCGGAATATATATTTTTCAGAAACAATGCAAAAAATTTTCAGCGGAGTGAAAACCTGGTATTACAGGGATGAAGAAAGAGATAAAAAGCTTGTGAAACATTCATTGGATATTTCCGGTCACTTGCAAACCATTGAAAAGCAACAAGTGATTATTGTACTGCAGACAGAAATAAACCTCAACAAACTCGGCTTTGGCTTTTTTAATTTCGTTTATGATAAATATAACAATCAGGAGAACATTGTTGCAAGTTATGAAAAATTGATCCGTAGCAACCCGGAATGGCTTCAAGCGGTTAGGAAAAAAGCTGAAAATCGAAAAATGTCTCTCGATCAAATAATATCAGAAGATGCTCGGTGGATGGTAGAACAGGAAAGGGTAAAAAAGAAATAAGATATCGCAGCGATCAACCTGTGCTGAA
>CAYHHK010000136.1:7897-10015 GCA_964356415.1 uncultured Flavobacteriales bacterium | reverse complement strand
CAATGTTCTTCAACTTTCTGATGGTAAATTCCTCTTTGCCGCATGCACACGCTCAACAGATGGTGATGTAACTGCAAATATTGGTGATTATGATTTCTGGATAGTCAAAACAGACATTTCCGGCAATATTGAAAGTAATAGTTGTTATGGAGGAACGGATTGGGAGGAACCTTATCGATTGATTCAGACTATCGACAATGGTTTTGTAATTGCTGGGATGACAATGTCAAGTGATTTTGACGTGACAAACAATCATGGATTGCAAGATTCATGGATCCTAAAACTTGACTCCAATTTAAATAAAGAGTGGCAATTATGTGCTGGTGGTAGTGACGATGATAACTCTTACGGAGTAACCCAATTGAGTAATGGAGATTATATTATGACGGGATACACCTTTTCAAATGATGGCGATGTTTCAGGAAATCACGGTAATGGATTTGAAGATATCTGGACTCTAAAACTTAACTCCTCCGTGGAAATTTCAACTTATCTGAACTCAAAGTGTCAAACTAGTATTTTTCCTAATCCAGGTAATTCTGTTCTTCATATTTTCAATAGGTGTTTAACTGAAAATTCATTTACAATTGATGTACTGGATCAAACAGGGAGAGAAGTTTTTCATTATAATTGCAATAGCGATAATCCCTACGTTGATCTCAGCTCAATTGATAGTGGAGCATACACTGTTAAGTTTGTTTACGGAAATAATGTATCATTTAGCCCATTTATCAAAGTTGATTAAATGAATAATCAGAATATTTCAAATCTTGCCATTTCAAGGTTTATCATTATTTATTTCGCATTGCTAATTTCATGCAGAACCGAAAATGAGGATGACAGTCGACCAGAGCCCGTTTTTCCACCATCCGCTGAATTAACAATCACAATTAAGTTTGATCCCTTACAAGATAGATTAGATAGTTTTGGTGTTCCGAATCCGATCCCGATAGGTCATGAAGCGCTATCCCCCAATATAAACGGAATGAAAATTGGCTTTATTGAGCTGTTAAGTGATTCGATAATTCCTTATAATGATGGTTTAAAATTATTACAATCAAACATAGTATATAACGCAAGCGATACTGGATATAAATGTTGTTCTGATTTAATCCCCAATAATTTCATTTATGAAACTTCGATTTCCAGTACTTTAATACCAGATACTTTCAAATACATCCGCATTTACTTTGTCTATGAGAATTTAGATATTAGCTATAAGTTTAATAATAACATTTACGCAGGTTCAGTTGCCGCCTTTTTGGCTCCAAAGGCTCTAACTTTTAATTATCAGATTAGTGACAGTGCGTTCAATAGTTATTCATTAAAGACAAATGGCCAGTGGTATTTTGAAGTTGATACTCCAGGATTTGGAACTATTTTGTCAGGAGATGCATTAACAACACAGCCGAATATTCTTTATAACTCTAATCCTGTACCGTCAGGAGGATGCATAGTGACGTGCCCAATTACACCATTTCTATTTCTTGATAAACCAGATTCCATATCAATAACAATTTCAATATCGACAAATAAATCCTTTGAATGGATTGAGCACAGTGACCCTGCTTTTTTTGAACCTTTTGATGGGGATACAATTGTTGATGTTGGAATCAGAGGAATAAAGGTTTTACAATAAGGAAGTTATTTCTTTTTTCCTGAACTGGTCAATAAATTATACTGTCGGATAAAATCAAAGTTGTCGGCAATTAGGTATGAAATTTAAAAGTTGACCTTACTTATTATACGCCTCAATGATCTCCCTAACCAGTTTATGCCTCACCACATCCTGTTCATTAAGATAAATAAAATCAATTCCTTTTACAGAAGACAAAATACGGATGGCCTGAACGAGTCCTGAGGGTTGGTTTTTCGGAAGGTCAATCTGTGTGATATCACCTGTCACAATAAATTTGGCCGAAGGTCCCATCCGGGTTAAAAACATTTTGAGCTGGCTCTCAGTTGCATTTTGTGCTTCATCGAGGATGACAAATGCATTGTCGAGGGTTCTGCCGCGCATGAATGCAAGAGGCGCCACTTCAATGATGCCGCTTTCGAGATAGGTCTTTACCTTTTCTCCCTGTATCATGTCAAACAAAGCATCATACAAAGGCCGCA
>CAYHHK010000136.1:0-7797 GCA_964356415.1 uncultured Flavobacteriales bacterium | reverse complement strand
CTGAACAGGTGGATGCTTTTTTCATCACCGATCACCTTTATTTCACTGCCACGCGCTACGAGTTTCAGCTCAGGAAAATTTTTTCTGATCACTTCAAGATTGCTGTCGTTGATACCGAAAAATTCAACGGGGTTGAAGGTGTCAATGGGAATAATTACTTCGCTCAATGATTTTATTTTTTTAGAACTCCCCAGGATGCTTTATTGACAGGGCACTTGTAGAAGTTGTGCGTTAGAATGTTTCAAACCTATTTAATAATACTTACTTTTGACATTAAGAGAAAACAGAGTTATCAACATCCGGCGCTTGTTTTTGTTTTATGCCAATAGTTACACTCACCACTGACTGGGGAAACAAGGATTATTACCTGGCTTCCTTTAAAGGCATGCTTGCAACGCATTGCCCTGAGGTTCATGTGATCGATATTTCCAATGAGGTGAACCATTTCGACATCCTGCAGGCATCATTCATCCTGAAAAACTGTTTTGAGAAATTTCCTGCAGGCACCATTCATTACATTGGAGTGAATGGAAATGAGACACGGCAAAGATCTTCCGGGTATTTACTTATCTCTTCCGGCGATCATTATTTCTTAGGATATGATAACGGAATTTTTTCTCTCACGCTTTACGACCGTGATTTTAAAATTTACAATACAGGAATTGATGTTCATGCGCCGCAAGCTGATATTAATGACAGAATAATTGAGATTATTTCAACGCTTGCAAAAGGAATTCCTCCTGAATCATTCTGCAAACAGGCAGAAGATATGATCCGGGTAAACAATACAACTCCTTCATTTGACCAGGACTCTATCCGTGGATCAATTGTCTATATCGATTCTTTTCAGAATATTATTTCAAATATTTCTGAGTCTGTTTTCAATGAAATTGTCGGTACCCGTAATTTTTCCATTATCCTTCGAAACCACATTTGTAAATTCAAAAAAGTGATGCGTCATTACGCTGATGCAGAAACAGGCGAGCCTGTCTGTCTTTTCAATGAAAAGGGTTACCTCGAACTGGCGTTGAATGGATCCAATGCAGCGGGCCTGTTAGGCGTTAAAGTAATGGATAACATACGTATTGAATTTCAGGGGAGTCCATCTTTACCAAGAAAAGAGCACATTTTACCAAGTAACGTCAAAGCACTTTCTGAAAATTAATCAATAAAATCAACTTCTGATATTTTTATAAAAATCTTTTGACATCCTGATATAGTTTTGTATTATTGTGTCCTGAAACAGTCTTTATTTAGTTATTAAAATTTTTCTTTGATGAATCTTATTGTGTTTACTTATGATCCTCGCACAGGTGAGTCAAACTCCCTGCTGCAAATTGATATTGAAATCTATTCTGTCCTATTATAATTAACTTAATCTATTTTCTATGAAATCAAATTACAATTTATTCAGTCGCCGGGCGCAATTTCTAAAACTATTCTTCATTGCTGCATTGGCTTTTGCAATGGGTACTCAAAGTTCCTTTGCCAGTCATGCTGCCGGTGGTAACCTTACTTACTGTCATACGGGCGGTAACAACTACACGATCAGTTTTACATTATACAGAGACTGTGCAGGTATTCCTGCTCCGACATTTATTACAGTGCAGATCACTTCTGCATCCTGCGGACAGAGTTATTCATTAACATTAAATGCGATTCCGGGCACAGGTCAAGAAATCACCCATCCATGTGCCGGAACATTCAGCACATGTCAGGGCGGAACAGAACCCGGCATTCAGAAATGGGAATATGAATCTACATTTGCTTTCCCTGCACAGTGCGCAGACTGGACAATCGGAACGCAGGTTCAGGCAAGAAATGCTTCCATCACAACCCTACAAAACCCTGGTGGTACTTATCTTTATATTGATGCCCACCTGGATAATTCTTCAATAGATAATTGTTCTCCACAGTTCAGTGTTGATCCTATTGTTTTTGTTTGTATCGGCCAGCCCTTCGTATTTAACAATGGTGCTCTTGATGCTGACGGAGATTCCCTGGTTTACTCATTTATCACTCCCCGTACTGATGCAAATATTGACGTGACTTATATGCCGGGATATACTGTGGCAAACCCTATCAGTTCAAGTCCTTCAGTTTCAATTGACCCTGTTACAGGAGATATTACATTCAATGCAACAGCTCAGGAAATTGGTGTTATTGCAGTTCTTATTCAGGAATACAGAAACGGTGTCCTCATCGGTACAGTAATGCGCGACATTCAGATTTATACCGTTCCATGTTCGAACAACCTTCCTACAGTGAGCGGAATTAATGGAACAACAAATTATTCAATGGTTGCCTGTGCAGGTTCAAACATCTGCTTTGATCTTTTCTCTGATGATCTTGATGCAGGTCAGATACTTACCATGAATTGGAATAACGGTATCCCTGCGGGCACTTTCGTTACTGATGCTGCCGGTCATCCTACTGGTACTTTCTGCTGGGCTACTCAGCCTTCCGACGCCCGTCCACAGCCTTATACTTTTGCTGTTACAATCAGGGATGACAATTGCCCTGCAACTGGAGCGCAGGTTTACTCCTACTCTATTACTCTTGGCTCGCTTACAGCAACTACCAGCAGTACGCCTGCAACATGCAATGGAAGTCATAACGGTAGTGTTACCTGTAACGTTGTGGGTGGCAGTGCACCATTCCAGTATTTGTGGAATCCCGGACAACTTGTCGGGCAAACAGTAACCGGCCTTGGAGCAGGAACTTACAATGTATATGTGATTGATTCAAATGGTTGTCAGGCCATACAAACAGTTGTTGTTACACAACCTGCTGCAATGCAAACAACGATTTCAAACCTAGTTGATGCAAGTTGCGGAACACCGGGAAGTTTTGACATTACAACTGTTGGCGGAACACCGGGATATACATACTATACCAATACGGTGCCTCCTTCAACAGGAACATCTGTTACAGCACCGGGAGGAAATTATACGGTGACTGTGCGCGACGCACACAATTGCCGTACGCTGACGCCTGTCACTGTTGGCAGCAGCGGATCATTGTCTGCAACGGAAGTACATACTGATGTAACATGCAACGGTGATGCAAATGGTACAGCCACCGTTACACTGACTGGTGCTACCGGCAATGAGATTTTCGTATGGACGCCAAACGTGAGTTCAGGTGCTTCAGCAACAGGATTATCAGGCGGAAGTTATGTTGTTGACATCTCAAACGGAACATGTTCTACACAGGTTGTGATCAATATAAGTGAGCCAACTGCCATTGTTGTAACAGAAACGCATACCAATGTTGGTTGTAACGGAGCTCTTGATGGAAGCATCACTTTAAATACTACTGGAGGTTCAGGTGCTTATACTTATTCATGGACACCGAATGTAAGCACAGGGGCATCTGCAGCAAGCCTTGCAAGTGGTACATATTGTGTGGATGTGGTTGATGGAAACCAGTGCACATCTAATATTTGTGTCACACTTACAGAAGCAGCTCCAATCGTATTGACTACTTCTTCTGCCCCTGCTTCATGTCTTCTTACCAATGGTTCAGCAACCGTTGTTGCAACCGGTGGCGCGGGTGGTTATTCTTATTCATGGTCTAACGGCGGAACAACTTCAACCATCAGCAACATCGGTACAGGAACTTATACTGTTGACGTTATGGATGCAAGTGGTTGTATTGCAAATGCAAGCGTAAATGTAAGTTCTACTGGTGTTACAGTTACAGAAACCCATACTGATGCAACTTGCGAAAATGGAGATGATGGTTCTGCAAGTGTTACCGCTTCCGGCGGACAAGCGCCTTATACTTACTCATGGAGCCCTGTGGGTGGAACGGGTACATCTGCTTCAGGTTTATCTCCGGGAACATATGTTGTTACTGTTACTGACTACCTTGGCTGTGCTGCGATAGTTAATATTAATATCGGTTTTGCAAATGCTGCTCCTGCAGTTGAGCTTGGCGCTGACTCTGTGGCTTGTAATGGTACTACCGTAACACTTGATGCAGGTGCAGGTATGGCTTCTTATTTATGGAGTGATAACAGCACGGGCCAAACTCTGGATGTGACTACAGACGGTGCTTATGGCGTTGTTGTTACTGATGCAAATGGATGTCAGAATTCAGACCTGATCAATGTTTCTTTCATACAATGTAATGCACCGCTGGAATCTCATTCAACAGGAAATGAGTTTTCAGTTTATCCGAACCCGACGCACAATTTGCTTAGTGTTTCTATCAGCAACGTCAGGAATGAAAACGTGAAGATTCAACTGAGTGATATTCTTGGTAACAAAGTTTATGTTGCAACTGAAAAATCAACAATCGGTTACAAGTCAGATATAAATATGTCCTCTTTCCCTGCAGGTGTTTATCTGCTGAAAGTGCAATATCTTGATGAAGTGAAGACCATTAAGGTTGTGAAGAATTGATTTTATAGTCAATAGTGCAAAAGGGGGAGCTAGGTATAGCTCCCCCTTTTGCTTTTTTAGCAGATTTAGGCAATTTTTGTCAATAACTATTTTTCATTAATCCCTTGATTTATATTGAAGATTTTCTTAATATTGTGTCCTGAAATAGAGTTTGGCTCTGTTCGATTAAAATTTTGCTTTGTGACCAGTTATTTTCACCCTGAAATTGATTCTGTTCGCATAAGTTTCTTGGTATTTTATCTTTCAATCAACTAAATTGCCTAGTAATTGTATTTTGAAGAGTAACCTATAATAAACTATTTTAACGTGTACATTATGACAACTAACTACCTCCGATTTAGCCGAAAAGCTAATCTTTTAAAACTGTTCTTCATTGCTGCGTTTGCACTCTCTATGGGAGTTCAACGTTCTTCTGCCAGCCATGCTGCAGGTGGAAATCTCACTTACACTCACCTGACAGGTAATCAGTACCTCGTTCACTTTACTTATTACCGTGACTGTTTTGGTATTCCGGCTCCGACAAGTGTTGTGATTTATGTTGAGTCATTCTCATGCGGAATAGCACAACAATCATTTACTGCTCCTGAAATAGGCGCAGGAGTTGAAATTACTTTGCCATGTTCCAGCGCAACAACTACTTGCAGCAATGGTACTGCGCCCGGTATTCAGCGACATGATTATGAAGTAACAATAGCAATTCCGGGACAGTGTCCTGACTGGCGCATTTGGACAACTGATTGTTGTAGAAATGCTGCGATCACCACACTAAATGGGGCTGCGGGACTTGGAATTTACATAGAAGCGCGTTTAAACAATTCAAACTCGGATAACAGTTCGCCACAATTCGCCATTGATCCTATTTTATTTGTTTGTACCGGTGCGAATTTTGCATTTAACAATGGTGCAATCGATGCTGAAGGAGATTCATTGGTCTATTCATTCATCGCACCACGTACTGATGCAAATACCAACTGTGCTTATAACCCGGGATATTCAAGTCTGAATCCAATTTCTTCCACGCCTTCTGTAGCCATTGACCCTGTTACAGGTGATGTATCTATGAAGCCAACAAATATTGAAGTGGGTGTAATGGTTGTTCTTATTTATGAATACAGGAACGGTGAATTGATCGGAAGCGTAATGCGTGATATACAGATCTACACGGTTGCATGTTCAAACACTGCACCATCAGTGGGAGGTATTAATAACACAGGTAACTTTTCCATTGGTGGTTGTGCAGGTTCTACAATTTGCTTTGACATCCCTTCATCAGATCCTGATGCCGGCGATACTTTAACAATGATCTATAATGGTACAGGTATTCCGAATGCAACATGGAACACTACAGGCGTTCAGTTTCCTACTGGTCACTTTTGCTGGGCTACTACTGCTGCTGATGCACGTACCGCTCCTTACACTTTCTTCGTAACAATCCGTGATAACAACTGTCCAAGTAACGGTGTTCAGATCTATTCATTTAACATCACAGTTGGTGGTGGCTTAACAGCTAATGTAACACAGATACCTGTCGCTTGTAACGGTGGCAATACAGGTTCTGCAGTCGCAACTGTAACAGGTGGCGGCCAGGGTCCATTTACTTACCTCTGGTCCGACGGGCAAACCACACAAATGGCTACCGGGCTTATAGCAGGCAATTACACTGTGGATATCACCGACCCGAGCGGTTGCATGACAACACAGCCTGTAACTGTTACAGAACCATCAGCAGTTGTAACAACGATCACAAATATCGTTGATGCAAGTTGCGGAACTCCGGGAAGTTTTGACATTGTTGCCTCAGGCGGTACACCAGGATATACTTATTATACAAATACAATTCCGCCATCTACAGGCAGTTCAGTTTCTGCAGGAAGCGGAACATACCTCGTTACTGTTCAGGATTCGAATAATTGCACTTCAACAGCGAATGTCACTATCAATGGTGGTGGTTCGATCCAGGCTACAGAAACACATACTGATGTTACATGTAACAATGCCGGCGATGGCACTGCTACAGTTAACCTGACAGGCGGAAATGGGACTGAGGTTTATACCTGGACTCCAAATGTTAGTACAACAGGCAGTGCTACCGGTTTAGGTGCCGGAACATATGTCGTTGATATTTCAAACGGAGCTTGTTCAACTCAGGTGACAATCGTTATTACTGAACCTACAGCTATTGCAGCTACCGAAGTTCATGCAGATGTGACTTGCAACAGCGCTGCTGACGGAAGCATTACCCTTACTGCCAATGGTGGATCAGGCAACTATAGTTATGCATGGACACCGAACGTAAGTACTGGTGCTTCTGCTACCGGTCTTTCAGGTGGTGTTTACAGTGTAGTTATTACTGATGACAACCAGTGTTCTGCTACCATTTCTGTTACAATTGCCGAGGCTTCCGCAATTGTCCTGACTACCTCTACAGCTCCTGCTTCTTGTTTACTTACTAACGGATCTGCAACAGTAGTTGCAACCGGCGGTGCAGGCGGATATGCTTATTCATGGTCTAATGGCGGTACTACTTCCACTATCAGCAATATCGGAACTGGAACTTATACTGTAGATGTAATGGATGCCAATGGTTGTATTGCAAATGCTACTGCCAATGTATCTTCAACCGGTGTAGTTGCTGTTGTTTCTTCACAAACTGATGCTACCTGCGAAGGTGGTGATGACGGTTCTGCAACAGTGACCGCTTCCGGTGGTCAGGCGCCTTATACCTATTCATGGAGCCCTGTAGGTGGCACCGCTGCCTCTGCAAGCGGACTTGCTCCGGGTACATACGTTGTAACTGTAACTGACTACCTTGGATGCTCTGCAATTGTGAATGTTGTGATCGGATTCACTCATGCAGCTCCGGCTGTTGACCTGGGCCCTGATTCAGCTGCATGCAATGGAACAACTGTAACACTTGATGCAGGTGTGGGAATGACCTCTTACCTGTGGAGTGATAACAGTACTAACCAAACACTTGATGTTACTGCTGCAGGAACTTATGGTGTGGTAGTTACCGATGCTAATGGTTGCCAGAATTCTGATTTGATAGACATTACTTACGTGCAGTGTATTGCTGCTCCAATGGTAAATCATGGATCAGGAAGCCAGTTTAGTGTTTACCCTAACCCGGCTCAGAATCATCTGAACATCGCGATCAGCAACATTAAAAATGAAAATGTGCGTATCGAACTGATAAATATTCTTGGTAACAAGGTTTATGCTGCAACTGAAAAATCTGCTTACGGGTTTAATTCAAACATCAACCTTACCAATCTTCCTGTAGGAATTTATATGCTGAAGGTTCAGTATATGAATGAAGTTAATACAGTAAGGGTTATTAAGAATTAATATTCAAAATGATTGATAACAAAAAGGCTGCATCCTATGA
>CAYHHK010000135.1:3615-10147 GCA_964356415.1 uncultured Flavobacteriales bacterium | reverse complement strand
CTGGGAGATAACGGGTTTGAGACTGAAACGGATTTCCGGAATCTCCCATAAATCAATACAGTAATGCTGTCATTCCGAGCTCGGCTCAGACGAGAGAGGAATCCTTGAATTCATTTACCTTATGACACTATTTTATATCCTGCATAATAATTGAGGATTAATGTCTGGCCCGAAAACTGGTATCTTCAGTTATTTATTGTATTGAATTCTGATGTCCAGTAAAGAATCTCCACTTATTACTGTATTCAGGACTGCAGCATCAGGAAAAGCATACTCCTTTATTTTCCTTCCGGCATTCACAAATAAAACCCCATTCACCTCATCATATTCCAGTGAATAAGCCGGTTCGCTCAGATCAATAGGAACTAAATTATTGTTTGATTCCTGATAACTGTATAAACCATTTGCAGTTGCTATGACATACCTGTCATTGTCGATCGCAACAGCAGAATATACTGTATTGCCAAACAGCGAATGAAAATCATTGATGCCATTGGAAAGGACGTGATACTGATAAATTTTTCCGTCTCCGTTTTTATTACCAAAAATGATCAATTCATTGTCTTCCTTACTTATCATCGAAGCAATATCAAGCCCTGCATTGTATTCCTGTTTTACAACACCGGATGAATAATTGATCACAACCAGTCTATTCTCTCCCGAACCGGCATAATAAGCTTCCGAAAAAACATATTTGTCATTCACGCATAGCGCTCCTGGACGGTAATACACCGGTTGCGCTGAATTGAATTGTACTTGACCATTTTTATCAAATGCTTTGATCCTGCCGTCATAATAACTCACAAAGGTGAGTTCGTTTGAGAAAAATAAATTCTGAAAGGAAGGAATCATAGCATTGTATGCTGGTTCAGAGAATAACAGAGAACTACTGACGAGATCAAACTGGTTTATAGCACCGGTAATTTTTCCTGCAACAATTAATTCATTGTACCTTGAACTGATCGCCGATCCCGAATAATCTCCCCAAACATCAAACTGATGGATCAATTGATTTGCTGAATCAAGTTTGCTTACTTTAATATGTGAAGTATCAGTTTGTGTAAGCACATATATCGCTTTTCTTGTTTTGGGAATACCCTGAATAAAGACACTGCGGAATTCATTGTGGTCATTGTCTCCGTCAGAAGTGGTGAGGGTGATGAAATAGTTTCCGGTCTCCAGGTAAATATTTTCAATCACATATTCATATGAGAGATGATAGGAGGATGCGCTTATTGAAAATGATTCCTGATGGTCAACCGGAGTATATGCAGCATTCAGCAATTTCAGGGTGACAGATGCCAGTACACCATCGTCGCTGATGTCTGCCTCTAGCTTAATTGTATCGCCGGGAAAAAAAATGCTGCCTGATGCCGGACTTGTAATCGAAATCTTCGGCTCAGCATTTTCTTTCTTCCTGCACGAGATGAACAGTAATAGCAATATCGTAAGATAAAATCTCATTGATGTACGAATAACGCTGTAGGAATAACGAAAGCTTACGAATTTACGAAAAACGAATTGAAGACCTCATTGATGAAAGTTGCTTCGGATTTTAAATTCGGAAATTCGCATATTCGAGAATTCGTAAGCTTTCGTTATTCGCACACCGGGATTTAGTTTTCAACATTCAATATTTGCACCCCCCTTTTTAATACTTTCGTCTCCCTTTTTAGGAAAAATCATAAACACATAATTTCTTTTGTCAGGGTAATTTTCGCTGACATATTCGGTAAATTTACATCATGGTTGAGACAGCAGACAATAGCCAGGCAAACGATATCCTTTCGGCAAAACGGAGGATTACAAGCAAGTCGCCGGCACATCAGGTCATCCAGCAGCAATTCGGAAAACTTCCTCCACAGGCAGTTGATCTGGAAGAAGCGGTTCTTGGTGCTTTGATGCTTGAACGTGATGCCCTCACCTCTGTAATTGATATTCTGCACCCTGAATCTTTCTACAAGGATTCTCATCAGCGCATCTTCGCTGCCATCAGGAGATTGTTTGAGAAGAGTGAACCAATCGATATCCTCACTGTTACAAATGAACTCAAACATGCTGCGGAACTCGACATCGTGGGTGGTCCTTTTTACATCACCCAGCTTACCAACCGTGTTGCCTCTGCTGCAAATATTGAATTCCACTCACGTATCATTTTACAGAAGCATATCCAGCGTGAACTGATCCGTATTTCTTCAGAAACGATAAAGGATTCATACGAAGATACTTCTGACGTTTTCAGTCTCCTCGACAAGGCGGAAAAAAACCTCTACGACATCGCGCAGGGAAATATCAAGCGGAATTTCCGTAACATGAATTCCATGATCAGCGAAGCTTACAAGGCAATTGAATCAGCCCGTAAACATGGTGATGGAATCAGCGGTGTGCCAACGGGATTTACTGAGCTGGATCGCATTACCGGAGGATGGCAGAAAAGTGACCTGATCATTATCGCTGCGCGTCCAGGTATGGGTAAAACTGCGTTTGTAATGTCCCTGGCAAGGAATACGGCTGTACAGTTTCAAAAACCAATTGCTGTATTCTCACTGGAAATGTCCAGCGTTCAGCTCGTGCAACGTTTGATTTCTTCTGAAACCGGAATCGACTCTGAAAACCTGAAAAAAGGAAGACTGAATGATTCAGAATGGCAGCAGCTAGTGGCCATGACAGGCAAACTTTCTGACGCACCTATCTATATTGACGATACGCCTTCACTTTCTATTTTCGATTTCAGGTCTAAGTGTAGAAGGCTTAAACAGATGCATGATATCCAGTGTGTCGTCGTTGATTACCTTCAATTAATGCGCGCCGATGTCGATCATAAGAATGGAAACCGCGAACAGGAAATCAGCACGATTTCCCGTTCATTGAAAGCAATCGCAAAGGAGTTGAGCATTCCTGTAATTGCATTGTCCCAGTTAAGTCGTCAGGTTGAAACCCGCACAGGTTCTTCCAAGCGCCCGCAGCTGAGCGACCTTCGAGAGTCCGGCGCCATTGAGCAGGATGCTGACATGGTTCTTTTCATTTACCGTCCGGAGTATTATGGCCTTGAAGTTGATGAGGAAAACAACTCCACCAAAGGAGTGGCTGAATTGATCATTGCTAAACATAGGAATGGTAAGCTGGATACAGTGAAGCTCAAGTTCATCAACCACCTCGCCAAATTTGCCGATTCAGATTATTCTGAAACACCTTCCGAAGCAGTTCCCAGCGGCTCCATAACAGATTATGGAAGCAACCGCATCATCGTCGGCTCCCGCATGAACGACATGAAAGACGAAGGGGAAGAGACTCCTTTTTAAAAGTTCCGGAATTTACTTCCCGTAAAAAGCAAAATTATTAATACCGTCTTAAACTCCCTTTAGGGCCGGGGTGAAATGTTCCGGAATTAAATAGCTACTCTTAAACTCCCTTTAGGGTCAGGGGTGAAATGAACCAAAGTGAAGTAGCAACTGAGCGCTGCACCCTTTAGACCCTGCTTTATCGCATAGACATCAACCTAATTCGCGGATTTGGCTGCTTTGTCCCGGAGGGACATAATATTGTATCGTTTAATGAATCATAGTCCCATAGGGACGACATATTTATAATGACGGAAAAAATATTGATCTAACGTATCTGCAGGTTTTCAAAATTCAATTCACCGCTATCTTCCTGAGAACCTTCTTTCCGCCTGCATTCAGTTCCAGAAAATAAATTCCTTTCTCTAGACCTGAAACATCAATTGTTTCGTGCAGGTGCTGCGACGTCGAAATCAGTTCCTTTTCAAAAACGATTTTTCCGGTAACGTCACTCAATCTCAGGTTTGCAATTCCTGCTTGTTCACATTCAATATGTAATGTTCTGTTTACCGGATTGGGATAAATTAATATTTCCTGCGAAATATTTTGTGCGCTGACCAATCCTGTGAAAGTAAAATACAACACCTGTGAAGTATCACTGCAGCCTTGCGTTGTAGAAATAACAACTGAATAGTTTCCTGTAACCAGTGGAACTGTGTATGCATTTGTTTCTCCTGCAATGGCTGTATCATTCAGCAACCATTGATAATTATAACCCGCCAGAAGGCATTTCAACGAATCTCCTGCAATAAGAATGGTTGGATGCGGCGGATTTCCGTAAACGTGGACAGTATCGGACATGAAAGCTGTTGCAGAACATCCAAAACTATTTGTCACTGTCAGATAATACAATCCACTTTGTGTAACAATATATGTCTGATTTGTATCACCGGTCAGTATAGTACTGTCCACAAACCACTGATTCCCCGTTGGCTCGCTGGAGGTAAGCACCAGCGAATCTCCTTCACAGAAAGATGTATTGCCTGTAACGGTCAGTACAGGCATTGCCTGCGAAGGAAAAACATGGATGGTATCTGTCGTGATGATTGGATTGACAGGAGTCTGAAAAATAACATAGTCAAGGTTGAGTGATCCCGATGCGCCTCCCACGGTTGCTGTTGCATTGCCGCTGGTTCCATGACCTGCAAAACTGATTACGCCCAGGTCATCATCTGCGCCAAACAAACCACCGTCTTCATCCCATACATGGATCGTGTAGTTTACATTCGCAAGGAGAATGTTGGGTATGCCCCATGTTTGGGGCGGGAACAAGCCATTCTGTGCAGGACGAGAATCGTAAACCGTTGTACCTCCTGCATTGTCAATGAGGAGATACATGTCGGGATCGTCAATTGGACCTCCGAAATTATCAGGAATGCTGTTTACTGTAACGCTGGTAAGGTAATAATCAGGGGTGAGGTTGGGAATTATTGTTTGCGTAACTACATATTCACCTGGTACCGTGTAGGTATGCGGTGCAGGATTTTCAAGATTACTTTGAATGCCATCGCCGAAATCCCATTGATAAGAAAGCTGCCCGGGATCATTATTGATGAAGGAAACTGTAAGGGGATCGCATCCTGAACTGTTTGTCATGGAAAAGCCGTTATTGCTGGATTGTGCCGCAAGTACAATCAATGGAATCGGGTAATCAACTGTCTGATCGCCAACTACAGAAATGGTAGCTATCACCGTCACATGAGCAACATAGGTTCCGGGTATTAACGGTGTTCCACTGATATTTGCGCAACCATAGAGGTTTACCGTCGGATCATAATTACATCCATTTGCAAAATTATTGCACTGCCATGTAAGTCCAATAGGTAAGCCGGTTACAGTTGTGATATGATAATTCGTGATCGGCAATCCCAGCGTGTCGAGTAACATGACAAAGGTGATATCCTGCGTATAAGGTTGTCCGGCAGTTGCATCAGGAAGTACATTCGGATAAACCCCTGCTGAGGTCTGCGTTGAATCTATGTTGCATTGCGCAAAGGCGTGGTTGGCAGAGTGGAGCAGGAGCCCTGTCACAAAGAATAAAATCGCTTTTCTCATAAGTTTTTTTTAAATTGTAAATCCCAATGCCGTCTCAATGATCCTATTATCTGTTATTCATAATTCGCTATTCGTACATTCGTAAACATTCGTTATTCGTACCATCGTTATTCGCAAATTCGCATCGTTTCGTTATTCGAACAATTTACCCGGCTAAAATAATTTTTTTTTGTCACCGAATCATGGTAACGGAAAATCCTTTATACTTGCCTTGATTTCTGAGTGGCCGGTCTTTTCAATCACGGTATTGAGGAAATAACTCCGGCCCCGGGAACTGAGCATTTTTTAACAGGCACAAAAGATCTATTTTATCGATTCACTATTTACTCTCAAACCGTTTTTTAAACAGTAAACTTTATTTATGCGTCTTAAAATTTCATTTTTGAAAGTCCATGGCAGCAATGGCATGGTTCCTCTACATCACCAAAAAATCATTTCAGCATTTATGGATGAGGTGATTGAGGAGTTGCCGGTCAAATCTACCCAATACACATTCTCGTCTCTCAAGGGTACTTCTAAAGTGCTGAACGGACAGATTCGCTTTCTTTCCTCCAAGGTTTCATTGGTGATATCAGCACCTGAAGAGGAATTTGTTCTGGCCTGGGTGAAAAAAATATTCGACCGCAGACTTGTCAGTTTTGCCAAACTAACCCTCGTTCCTAAGTCTTACCAGGTAATCAGCGAACCGGAATTTCAAACGGTGATGAAATATGTATGCATTTCTCCGCTCATTCCTGACGAGCCGTTTGACAATATGCAAACACCGCCGCCGCCGCTGGAACCATCATCACAGGAGTTTTCTGATTTTCTCTTCAACTCCATCCTTGACCGAATGGAAAAGGCAGGGTATACTGAATCTCAGCTGAATGAATACGCAGAGTTTGAAATTACGCCTGATCCGGGATACATTCAAAGGGTGATCGACTCGCAGAAAAAATTTGCCCGTATTTATAAGAACAATAGCAACCACACTATTTACGGATATCTCCTGCCATTTTCATTGCATGCCCACCCCGAGGTGCAGAAGTTTATCTGGCAGTCAGGCATGGGACTTTATACTTATCAGGGTTTTGGTATGCTGGATGTCGTTCCTGAGGCGCCACCGGCAAGTGAGCCAATGGTTCCGTAATGCATTC
>CAYHHK010000135.1:0-3515 GCA_964356415.1 uncultured Flavobacteriales bacterium | reverse complement strand
GACATAAAAAAAACCGCCTCGGTTACCCGGGACGGTTTTATCGTTTTTCAAGTGGTGTGTTAAACTTTTCCTTTTTTAATGGCTTTGTCAATGACTGCACTGATGCCATGACGGCTAATAGTGCGAAGTGCAGAAGTGGATACTTTTAAGGTAATCCAGTCCTTCATTTCAGGTACCCAAAACCGCTTAGTTTGAAGATTCGGGTTAAATCTGCGCTTGGTCTTCTTATTTGAGAAGGAGACATTATTGCCTACCATCGCGCGTTTTCCGGTTAAATCACATATTCTTGCCATTGGTCGTACTATTATTCGTTTTAAAAGGGCTGCAAAAATAGGATATTTTATTGATTGACAAAATATCAGGATAAAAAAAATTGGTGGCTTAAACCTCCGGATTGATGCATTTTGCAGCAGGATCAAAACCCACAAATACGTTTAGCCATACCAATCTTGAAAGCCGGAAGGTAAGTGGTGCAAGGATTACGATAAGCAAACCCATGATAACGATATATGAGATGGCATCAATCTCCATTGGAACGTAAATGCCCAGAAAGGTAAAAATGAATAATGCCCCATTAAGCATGTAACTAACGATCATGGCCCCGTAATAAAACCCCGGCTCTTTATGATAAGTTTCACCACAGCAAGGACAGGATTTATGCATCTTGTCGAATCGCTTTAAATTATATGGATTATTTACTTCAAATACAGGTCCTTTATGGCATTTTGGACACCTGTTGTTGAGTACTGAAAATAGCTTTTCTTTGAGTTTCATATTCTCATTCTATTCTTGAATTTTCATTGACATTCCATTCAATTTTTCAGGACAGCAGTCACCTCAATTTCAATAAGCAAATCAGGGTGAATGAGCCTTGATACTTCAACCATGGTTGCCACAGGTTTAATGTCTTTGAAAAATTCAGCATGTGCCTTTCCTGCTTCTTCCCATTTTGAAATGTCGGTTACAAACATGCGCGTGCGAACAACATCATTCATAGCGGCCCCGGCATCCCGGAGTGCTTTCTCGATTTTTTGAAAGATGAATTTCGTTTGCTCATAAAGGTTTCCCTTTCCAATGATGGTATCTCCTTCGCTTGCAGTAGTACCGGCAACTTCCACAATGTTTCCAACACGGACGGCCCGTGAGTACCCTACGATATCCTCCCATGGTGAGGACGAGGAAATATTGATCCTTTCTATCATTTGATTTTTCCGGTTAAGATCTTCCGCAGGCTATTGAAAGCATTATAAGCTGTTTCCCTGATGATGCGTTCGCGGTCTGTACCAAGCATGAGTTTTTTTGTAAAGATCCCTCCCGGGTGTGCAATAGCCAGGTGAACCGTTCCTACTGGTTTTTCATCTGTACCTCCTGCCGGTCCGGCAATACCAGAACATGCTATTGAGTAATCCGTTTTGAATTTTTCTTTTACACTTTTCGCCATTTCAATTACAACCTCTTCACTTACTGCACCATACTTTTCAATCATGGAGGATGGAACCCCAAGGAAATTTTCCTTGATGGAATTATCATAGGCAACTACAGATCCCATGTAGTAATTGGAACTTCCGGGAACTGTAGTAATGCGGTGGGCAATGTATCCGCCGGTGCAACTTTCTGCAGTACTGATTGTTGCTTTTTGTTCTGTAAGCAGTCTGGCAGTTACTTTTTCAAGCGTATCATTACCTGATCCGAAAATATATTCTCCGGCAATGGCATGAAGTTTTTTCAGTTCTTCATCCAGGTGACTGATCAGTTCAGTTTCTGAAGTTCCTGTTGCAGTAAGTCGCAACCTGAGGATTCCCGAAGAGGGGAGATAGGCAAGCTTTAGGTGAGCCGGCAGGGCCAACTCCCATTGTTCTATCATGTCGGAAAGAAATGATTCTCCAATGCCCTGAAACCAGGTGGTCTTGTGAATGATCACTCCTTTGGTGAAGAGTTTCTGCAGTCGTGGAAGCACTTCATGCTGCATCATACTTTTCATTTCATATGGCACGCCGGGCATTGAAACAAATATTCTTCTTTTCTGCTCGAACCACATGCCGGGTGCTGTGCCTTGCGTATTAGGTATTACCTCACATTTTTCAGGAACTTCAGCCTGCTTGCGATTTACGTCGGTAACAAGACGCCCGCGGGCTTTGAATAATTTCTCCACCTGTAAAAATGCGACTTCGTCAAACCGTAAATTTGATTTGAAGAATTTGCACAGTGTATACTTAGTAATATCATCTTTGGTAGGCCCAAGTCCACCTGTTATAAGAATTACATCTGCCCGCTGCTGCGCTTCCTTCAATGCATTTAGGATGTGCTGTTCATTGTCACTCACTGAAGTGATTTGGTGAACCTTAATCCCTATTTCATTCAACTGTTGCCCGATCCAGGCGCTGTTCGTATCAATTACCTGCCCGATCAGGAGTTCATCACCTATGGTTATTATCTCTGCTAATGTCATACTCAGTTATTTCTGAGCGCAAAAGTGGAGAATAAAATTGGTTCACAAGCAGCAAGATGCGCCAAATCGATGTGGAAGAAAAAGACCCTATGCTTCCTTAATGATCCGGAGTACGTGGGAACGCGAATTTCCCGTTTGAGATGACAACCTCTAGTCCGAACCAATTTTTTAAGGTCCCGTAAAAATTGCCTTTTATTGAGTCTCCAACATTACCGTAGTGGGTAATCTCAAGAATAAACGGATTTGATGTTTCGCCAGATGACATATAATTCACCCCTTCAAGAAACAAATCAAAAAATGATGAATCTTGATTTGAGCTGAAATCTATTGTAATTGGCTGGTGTCCTGATATGTTGAATTGCAATGAACAACTGCCTAAGGTCGAATATCCGGCAATAGTTGCATGCGTATAGTTATTGGCTGAGGTCCAGAAAGCATTATTAATATTCGGTACAGTAAAATTAACCAATCTATAATTATATCCATTACCTGATATACTAAAATTAGTCGTCGAGCTTATGTTATTATCGCATAGTTGTAGTGTTCCAACATCAACTGAATCTAGACCTTGCGGACTGGTTAGTAGAATAGAATTGTTGCCGTTATCTGAAATACAAGTAAGGGCATAAGATGTATTTTCAATGCAGGTTAGCCTAAAAGATCCTGTTGTCGTGTATGCGGTGCTAACTACGTTGTTATTTAAAAGGAGAATTGCTATGCCTGAAATAGGTTCGTTGGAACAATTTGAAATATGTCCATTGATTCTTGACCCACAGGGAATAATCAGATTCGGAACGGTGAAAGTTTGTCCGGTTGTAAGAGGAGCTACATTTTCCAATTGGCTTGGTAGTACAATTACACCCTGAGGCAACATCTGGAACGTCAGTGCCCATCCTGAAGGAACCCAAGTGGTGTAATATCCGTTCGCATCAGTCACTACAGTTACACCACCGTTTATGGTTACTATTACATTTGCCTGAGGGATCCCCTCGCAATCAACAACCCTTCCGTTTATGGTTGCTCTTGGTCCGCCGTAATCGACATTCCATATACTGAAATGTGCAAC
>CAYHHK010000134.1:2499-10166 GCA_964356415.1 uncultured Flavobacteriales bacterium | reverse complement strand
AAAAGCATTATACATTTTTATTAAAGATGTATTGTAAAACTCATTTTGTAGTTTCGCCCCATGAGCAAGGAAACAGTAGTCAGCGGCATACGGAGCACGGGCAACCTGCACCTCGGGAACTATTTCGGGGCCATAAAGAACTTTATAAAAATGCAGCATGAGTACAACTGCTATTTCTTCATTGCTGACTACCATTCGCTTACTACCCATCCCAATCCTGCCGACCTTCATGCCACTGTTAAACAGGTGCTGGTAGAGTATCTGGCCTGCGGCATTGATCCTGATGCCTGCACGATTTATATACAAAGTGACTTGCCTGAAACTGCTGAGCTTTTCCTGCTCCTCGGCATGAACGCTTATGTTGGCGAACTGGAGCGTTCTACAACGTTCAAAGAAAAAGTGCGCAAGCATCCTGATAATGTGAATGCAGGCTTGCTGACTTATCCCGTGCTGATGGCCGCCGACATCCTGATTCACCGTGCATCAAAGGTGCCTGTGGGAAAAGATCAGGAACAGCACCTTGAATTTACTCGCACATTCGGCAACCGTTTTAACAGGATGTATAAACACGACCTCTTCCCTGAACCTGTTGCATTTAATTACGGAACATCACTTGTGAAAATCCCCGGACTTGATGGCGGCGGCAAAATGGGGAAAAGTGAAGGCGAGGGAAATGCAGTCTTCCTTTCTGATTCCCCCGAAGTGATCCGAAAGAAAGTGATGCGTGCAGTTTCCGACAGCGGACCTACAATTGAAAACCAGCCAAAGCCGGAGGCGATCCAGAATCTTTTTACGCTCATGGAAGTTGTTTCATCAAAAGAGACCTTGCTTCATTTTGAAGAACTTTACAATACAATGAAGATCCGCTACGGGGATATGAAAAAGCAACTTGCCGAAGACATGATCTTATTTACAGCGCCACTCAGAGAAAAGATCCTTGCCTTAAGCGCTGATGATAAGTTCATTCATAAGGTAGCCAGTCAGGGAGCGGAGAAAGCACGCGAAAGCGCCGCAAAAACAATTTCTGAAGCAAGGAAACTGATTGGGTTCCGGAGCTTTTAAAACTTTTTTCGCTTACTATTGTTTATTTTTTTAACGACTTTTTTCAAATGAAGAACTGAGAAGTATCTTGCCACGAATTACACAAATTATCACTAATTGGGGTATGCATTGCAATATTGTTTCGTGTAAATTAGTGAAATTAGTGGCAGCAATTTTAATTCAACTCCGCCTCGCCTCAGGCGAGGCGAGGCGAGGACTTTTTTCAATTAAACCATTTTAATCCAAACACAAATGGAACTAAGACAATACATGGTCGAGTTTAAGCTTCCCGAAGTTCTCACAGAGGAATTTATCGACCTTATTCCTGAACAACGGGCAAAAATTAATTCACTGATGGATGCCGGTGTCGTGATGTGTTACACACTGAATATGGAGCGTACAAAACTTTGGACCGTGATCATTGCAAATTCTGAACCGGCTGTGATGGATTTTATTGCTCAGTTTCCGCTCATCAGATATATGAAACCTGCAATCCATGAATTGACTTTTCATCACCAGTCTTCACTTGTAATGCCTTCCATCTCGCTGAACTGATGAGCAATTCTGTAAATAGCGAAGGTGTTCATCAGCTGATCACTGCCCGAAAAAGCATTCGTTCCTTCAGTGACAAAGCCATTGATGATAAAAGTTTCATCAGCATCTTTGAAGCAGCACGCTGGGCGTCATCTTCCCGCAATGAACAACCCTGGCGTTTTATTGCTGCAAGAAAAGAAGACAAAGAAAATTTTAAGCGAATCCTCGGCTGCATCAATGAAAGCAACAGCATTTGGGCACAACATGGTGCGATGCTCATTGTTGTTCTCGCAAAAATGAATTTTACAACACATGCTGTCGTTAACAATCATGCACATCATGATGTTGGACTTGCTATTGGCAATTTGGCCCTGCAGGCTACGTCGCTTGGCATCTTTCTCCACCAGATGGGGGGCATTGATTACCCAAAAGTGAGTGCTGTTTTTGAAGTTCCTGAAGAATATGAAGTGATCAGTATTATTGTTGGCGGTTATCCCGGCAATGATAAAACGCTACCTGAAAAACTCCGTGAAAGGGAGTTATTGCCCCGCCGGCGGAAGGAGCTTAAAGAGCTCGTTTTTGAAGGCAAATTCGGGAATGAAAACACCGTTTTTGGCGGTGAATCAGAATAGCAATTGTAGTATTCAATTGGATTACTATATTCGCCTTCACAAACTTTTTTAGTGCATGAAACTTGAATCAGAGATAGCACAAAGAAAATTTAAAAATGAGCGGCATAAGATAACCGTAAACATCATTTATACTTACGGCTGGCTCAATACGCTTCATACCGCGATATTTAAAAGTCAAGGTATTACAACGCAGCAATACAATGTACTACGTATTCTTCGCGGACAAATCCCAAATCCAACAACCATTAAGCTGATCAGGGAGCGAATGCTGGATAAGATGAGTGATGCTTCACGCATTGTGGAAAAACTCCGTCAGAAAGGACTTGCAGAAAGACATATAAGTGATTCTGACAAAAGACATGTTGATGTTTTTATCACCAAAAAAGGGTTAAGGATTTTACATGTGCTCGATAAGCGGCAAAAGGAGTTTGAAAATCATTCCGCCAACCTCTCGCTCAAAGAGGTTGAACAACTGAATTTGCTTTTGGATAAAATGAGGGGCTGAGGCATTCATTTCATCTACATTCAGATTGTTCATAATTTAACAGTCCTGCTTTCATAACTTTATCACTTACCTGTTTCCTGCCTTTTTTCTTTCTTATACTTTAGCTCCCTAAGTATTGGCAGTGGCAAAACTCGACAAACATATCAGCGAATTATTGTATGATCATGAGTGTGTGATCGTTCCGGAGCTCGGAGGATTTCTCAGCTCATACACACCGTCGAAAATTCACGCTACGCAACATCTTGTTACGCCCCCATCCAAAAAGATCGCCTTCAATGTTTTCCTCAGGCAGAATGACGGATTACTCGCCAATTATATCGTTCAGTCTGAAAGCGTTTCCTATACCGAAGCAGTTCGTGAAATTGAAACTTATGTTGACAATTGTAACAGAGAACTAAGTTCAGGCAAAAAATTTGTGATTGAGCGTGTAGGCGTACTCAACAGGGATTCAGAATCCAATATTCAGTTTGAAGCATTTAGCAATGTAAATTATTTGAAGGACTCATTTGGTCTTTCTCCGGTTCAGTTTATTCCCGTGCAAAACAATGATTTTGAAAAGCAGGTTGAGCAACAGTTGCGCGACTTCATCTCCCTGCGACCATCACAAGCCCAGCCTCGTCATCCTGCCTTTGCGAAAAAGATACGGCTTAATGCCCTCAATAGCTTATTGCTTGGCGGCAGCTTACTGTGGCTATGTCTTAACGTATATATAGTAACCCCAAGGAATGTAAATTTCGCATCACTCAATCCTTTTTCCGTTTCTACAAACAGTGAACCGATAGTTTCTCCATCTGCAACGCAATCTAAATCTGAAATTTATACTCAGCCAAGCACTGCCGTGACTGAAACAGTTTATGTGAAAACCCCTGTACCGGCAGCCGTTCCTGAATCAGTAGCTCCTGCTCCTGCAATTAAACTGGAAGATGCCATCAGCAAAAAAACAAACACCAGGAATTTTTTCATCATTGCCGGAGCTTTCAACAGTATTGTGAATGCAACCAAGAAAGAAGCTGAGTTGCAAAAACAGGGCTTCGCCAATGCACATATCATCGAGAACAAAGATGGGCTGAAGCTTGTCTGCTATGATGGCTATGCCACTCGTGAAGAAGCATTTACTGAACTCAACCGCATGAAGGCCCTCAACAAAGAAGGCTGGATTTTTCCACGGTAATTTTTAATCGTCCCTGAACTTTCTTGGTTACTTTTGCACGCTGTATTTCAGCGAATGGGCATGACACATTTGTATTTGGAGGAATGCAGCGAGAACTTTTATGAGTAATTTAAGACAAGGCTTATTTCAGAAACTACAGCAAAAACTTTCACCTCAGCAGATTCAGTTTATGAAGCTGTTGCAAATTCCTGTTGCCAACCTCGAGCAACGCATCAAGGAAGAGCTGCAGGAAAATCCTGCACTGGAGGAAGGTGGGGAGGATGAGCCGGAAGAATATGATACCGAGGACAAGGAAGAGACCACTGAAGATCTTGATGACGAGGAAGTGGCCGAAAAAGAGGAAGATATCAGCATCGACGAATACCTCGACGAGGAAGATGTTCCCGATTATAAAACCTCTGCCAACAATTCATCTCCTGACGATGAGCGAAGAGAACGTCCTGTTACCTCTTCCGGTAGTTTTCAGGACCAGTTGCTGGCACAACTGTATCAGCTTGAATTAAATGACCGCGAATACCATATTGCCGAACAGCTGATCGGAAGTTTTGATGACGACGGTTACCTGCGCAGGGATTTGAATGCCATCGTTGACGACCTTGCCTTTTCACAAAACATTCCTGCCGCCGAGGAGGATCTGATAGATGTGCTGGAAAAAATTCAGGCCCTTGAACCGGCAGGGATCGGAGCGCGTACCTTACAGGAATGCCTCATGCTGCAATTGGACCGCAAACATGCAAGCAGGGAATCTGTTTTGCTGGCATGGAAAATTCTGGAAGAGCATATGGAGGAATTTTCTAAAAAGCACTATGACAAGATCAAGGATTCACTGAAGGTAACGGATGAAGAATTGAAAGAGGCTGTAAAGGAGATCCTGAAGCTGAATCCGCGCCCTGGAAATACCATGCATGAAGGTCAGCGGAGTATACAACACATTATTCCGGATTTTCTGATGACGAACAGTGACGGTAAACTGGAGCTGACACTTAATTCACGCAATGCACCTGAATTGAAGATCAGCCGTGACTATAAAGAAATGCTCGACCATTACAGCAAGGACAGAAAATCCAAAGAAAGCAAACAGGCAATTACTTTCGTGAAACAAAAACTCGATGCAGCTAAATGGTTTATTGACTCTATAAAGCAGCGTCAGCATACTTTGTTTGAAGTCATGAAAACGATCATGGATTATCAATATGAATTTTTCCTGGAAGGAGATCAGCGGAAGTTGAAAAAAATGGTGCTGCGCGATATTGCCGAAAAGGTGGCGATGGACATTTCTACCGTTTCGCGCGTAGCCAATAGCAAATATGTACAGACGCATTTCGGAACATACCTGTTGAAAACGTTTTTCTCAGAAGGATTACAAACAGAAAGCGGGGAGGAAGTATCGAGCAAAGAGGTGAAACAAATTCTTTCCGATTGCATCGCTGCAGAGGATAAAAGGGAGCCACTTACTGATGAGGCGCTCACCAAAATTTTAAAGGAAAAGGGATACAATATTGCCAGGCGTACCGTTGCAAAGTACCGAGAAATGCTGGATATTCCGGTTGCAAGGATGCGAAAAGGATTGTAAATTTTTTGTAACCTTGTCTCGGATTAACAAGGCGCATTTTTTTAAGGCACACATTTTATCCTGAACACACTTTTGCGCACGCAGTAATTGGGTAAAACTATTTTCATTTTATATGAATTATCGGACAGCAAAGTTTATTTCTATTATTCTGCATCCTGTAGTGATGCCGACATATGCACTGGTAATTATTTTTGCTTTGAGCAATTATCTTAATTATACAACACCTCCATCTGTAAAGTTTGCCCTTTTCGCTATTGTGATATTCAATACTCTGATCATGCCTGTGATTATTTCATGGCTGTTGCTGAGGAAGGGGTTGATCAAATCATTTAATATGGAAAAACGGGAAGAGCGCATTGTGCCTTTTATCTGCAATGCAGTGTTGATGATGGTTGCCTATTACATGATATCTCAGATATCCATTCCTAAAATATTTTCAATGATGCTTCTGGGTGCTGCAGCATCGGTGGTACTGGCAATTATCATCAATTTAAAATGGAAGGTGAGCATTCACATGATCGGTATTGGCGGCATCACAGGAATGTTTTTCGGGTTGTCAACTTTCCTGCTCATTGACCTCCGGTTGCCGATTGTTATCTCAATCATTGTAGCAGGGCTCATTGGTACAGCCCGTATTTCCTTAGGGGCTCATCGCCAGGGGCAGTTGTACGTTGGATTTCTGGTTGGTTTTTGTTGCGAGTACTTTGTGCTCAGTATTTAAGCAAAGCAACTCCGCTAAGTTTACTGCCGAACGAGTAAAATAATTATTGCCACAGATTCACAGATTTAATACAATCAGAAAAATCAATCTGAGTCCCGATAGCTATCAGGATTGTGGCAATTTATTTTTAAGAAGCCTTTGTCTCTCAATGAAAAATTGAGATCCCGATCTAGTCTAGCCTAAGGCCAGACTAGATCGGGATGACAGCCACCATGACTAAAAGTGGGAGATGACTCCTGCTGAATTCAGGAAGCATACTGCAATCTCCCAATTGTAATCGTTTCAGTATGTTATTTCAACCGAAGTTTCAGGGAGCCCTTAGACCTTCGCATAGGCATCCGCCTAATTTCCGGATTTGGCTGCTTAGTCCCGGAGGGACATAATATTGATTGTACTTAGTCTCTTTGAGAAATAAATTTTTAAGAAGCCTTTGTCTCTCAATGAAAAATTGAGATCCCGATCTAGTCTAGCCTAAGGCCAGACTAGATCGGGATGACAGCCACCATGACTAAAAGTGGGAGATGACTCCTGCTGAATTCAGGAAGCATACTGCAATCTCCCAATTGTAATCGTTTCAGTATGTTATTTCAACCGAAGTTTCAGGGAGCCCTTAGACCTTCGCATAGGCATCCGCCTAATTTCCGGATTTGGCTGCTTAGTCCCGGAGGGACATAATATTGGTAGTACCGATTCGTTTGGTGCATCTTAGTCCGATAGGGACGACATATTAATTACGGCTAAATAAATTCTGATTCAATGAATCTGCCGTGTATTTGCATTTGTGGTTAAAATTATGCTTGACGGGTATGCGATGTGTCGGAAGCAATCGGGGCGTAGCCGGCAAATTCAAACTGCAGCAATGAGGTTATTCATTTCACAAACAGATCAGCGATCATTTTCCCTTTCTCAACGAATAACGTCTGCAGTCCGGCTTTTTTAGCTCCGTCAATATGCTGCATCGAATCATCCACGAAAAGTGTTTCTTCGGGATGTAAATTATTTTCATTCATAACCCTCTCAAAAATCTCCAGGTCGGGTTTGCGCATGTGAATATGATGAGAGAAATAAATTTTTTCAAAATTTCCCTCAAGTACATTCTTGCCGAAATCCCTCAACATTATTTCTGTAAATGCTTTTTCGTGAATCGCATTGGTATTGCTCAGCAAGAAAAGTCTGTGAGAAGGTTTCAGTCGTTTGAGTACATCAATATTCTCTTTCGGAAGATCAATGAGAATGGCATTCCATCCTTCATCGATCTGGTCATCCTTTAATCCAATCCCTGAAATTTCCCTGAGGGTGTCCCTGAACTTTTGCGCGGAAATATTTCCTTTTTCAAAATCATCAAACAAGGTAGTCTGGTGCAACTGAGAATACAACTGATCAAAATTCTGCACGCCGAATTTTTTGAAAGTGGTTGCAATCCTTAAATAATCAATCCTGATAATGACGCCACCGAAGTCGAAAATGATGTTTTTGTAGTTTGTGTTCAT
>CAYHHK010000134.1:0-2399 GCA_964356415.1 uncultured Flavobacteriales bacterium | reverse complement strand
AAAAACACAGCAAACACTAAATAGTAGATTAATTAGTGTTTGATTGGCTAAAAACTAGCCAAAATCAAAGGATATGCCATATAAAATGACATATTTTTTGTGATATATCACATATTTTATATTTTTGTATCATATCAATATTCGTATGCCATTCTCTGCAACATATCCCTTCGACCTGCCGGAATTACCTCCATCTACAAACTGTAGCAACGAAACCTTTAATAAACGACTGCTATTGGCACGCACTGAGTTAGCGGAACTTAAAGGGTATTCATCTTCGCTGCCAAACCCCATGTTGCTGCTCAGCCCGGCAATCATTAAAGAATCTGTTGCCAGTTCTGAAATCGAAAACATAAACACAACGGTAGAAAAAGTGTTGCAGCAGCAACTGTTTCCGGAATCCGAACAAAAAATTGAAAACAAAGAAGTGCTTCGCTACAAGGATGCCATCATTTCCGGTTTTGAGCAAATGGACAAAATGCCGTTGAGTAACCGCTTGATTATTTCCATTCACAAACAACTTCTTCGTGAACGTAGTCACGGTTACCGCACCAATCAGAATCGCATAGAAAATTCTATTACGGGAGAAGTGCTTTACACTCCTCCACCAGCCACCGAAATTCCACGGCTCATCAGCAATTGGGAAAAATATCAACACACCAATGATGACATTGACCCCCTTATCAAGTGCGCCATTTCACATTACCAGTTTGAAGCGATACATCCCTTTGGCGATGGCAATGGAAGAGCCGGAAGAATTTTAATGGTACTGTATCTCTTGCAGGAAAAGCTCCTGCACTATCCGATTCTCTACATCAGCGGATACATCAATCACAACCGTTCAGAATATTATCGCCTTCTCAGGCAAGTAACTACAGATGGCAACTGGTGCGATTTCATTGAGTATATGTTGAAAGGTTTTTATCTTCAGGCAAAAGAAACCAAAGACCAATTATTGCAAGTAAGAGATCTGTTCTATCAATACAAAGCAGAAATAAAAAAAGAATGTCCGAACATTTATTCGGGCGACCTGGTGGAAACAATGTTTTCGCTACCCATCATCACTCCCGTAAGATTAGGAAACCTAATGGACATTCATTACAGCACTGCCACTCGTTATCTGAAGCAGTTGAGTGAAAAAAATTTTTTGGAACATCAACCGTTTGGGAAATACCAGCTCTACTTCAATAAAAAATTGCTGAAGGTGTTGAGGTAATTTCCGTATTGCTAAATTTAGAAATCAAATATTTATTGCTTTGTTTTGAATATTATTTATTGATCAAGATAAAAAAAACAATGCAAATATTTTTTTTCACCTCTCAAATCTGATGGCATCTGGCATTTGTATTCTGTTGCCAATTGAATACAGATGATTTAAAAAAAACAGAAGAAGAACATTAGGAGGTTAGATAATAAATGTGCCTGATAAAAAAAATAGTACTTTTGATTTGACTGATATTATCATAGGGAAACTTGAAGAGTAAGACTGATGTTTTTATTGTATTTAAAAAGGAGTAGAATATAAGCCCATTCAAGAAACTTGCATATGAAAATATTAATTCTTACGATTCTATTACTTCCATTTTATTCTTTCGCACAAAAGGATACGATAATATCATTTTCAGAAGTTGTATTATTAGATAGCATGACACAAAATCAGCTATTTCAAAATGCAAGGCATTGGTACAATAATACCTTTAAGTCCTCCAAAGAAGTGCTACAAATTGTAGACAAGGAAACAGGGGAGTTGTCGGGTAAAGGCCTTTTGAGGTCTTATTATGATTTTAATTCGATACAGTTTGGAAAATCCTATGTCTGTTATTATAGATTTAATATTGAAATTAAAGTAAGGGAAAATAAATATAGGTATGAATTTACGAATTTTATTATCGATGAGGTATTGACTCCTGCGATAGGGGTTTTTCCGGTCATGACTTCATCAAGCGAATGCCCCAAAAGGTATCCGGGATACGGCAAAGCTAAAACCGATGGAATGTACTTGTCTATGAAGACACAATTAGAAAGTGAAATGAACGTATTAATTAATAGCTTAAAACAGGAGATGGCAAAGAGGCCAACAGATGATTTTTGAAACTACTGCTTATTATTGTTAGCATTAAAGTAAACAAAATGAAAAAACTACTATCCTTCCTTATCTTAACTTCAATCTTCTATTTGTCTTCAGTTGCACAACCATCAATCCAATGGCAGAAATGTTTGGGTGGAACACTTGAGGACGCGGCACATACAATCCAACAAACTACTGATGGTGGATATATTGTAGCTGGATCCACTTATTCAAATGATGGTGATGTAACTGATAATCATGGGGAGATGGATGTCTGGGTTGTGAAATTGGATAATGCCGGAAATCTTCAATGGCAGAAATGTTTGGGGGG
>CAYHHK010000133.1:0-10477 GCA_964356415.1 uncultured Flavobacteriales bacterium | reverse complement strand
CATAGGCTCAATAACGAGGAAAGCATTAACTTTTTGTTTGGATGGATTCTCGCCTTTTCAATTTACTTTGCCGTCCCATAATACCATCATATGAAAAGTAAAATCCTCTACGGAATCTCATGCCTCCTTCTTCTGGCTGGCGCATGCAACAATCCTTCAGAAAAGAAAACCAATTCGTCAAACATGAAACCCATCAGCGAGCTGTTTGAAAATTATTATAACGAACACAACCGCATGTTCCCGATGACGGCCACAGCAAATGGTGATAACCGTTTCAATGACATTTTTCCGAATGACATCAGTTATGCATACCGTGATACCCTCAGGAATTATTATCAAAGCTACCTTGACTCACTTGGATTGTACGATACTGCATCACTTTCAGAAAATGACATGACAAGCTATGAGATCCTGAAATGGGATTTGCAGATGGGGCTTGAGGGTTTGAAGTTTGATGACCACCTGATGCCGATAAACCAGTTCTGGAGCGCAACGATCACTTTTCCTCAATACGGCTCCGGACAGGGAAATCAGCCATTTAAAACTGTGAAGGACTATGATGATTTTCTGAAACGGATTAACGGCTTTGCTGTGTGGTGTGATACTGCCATTGCGAATATGAAAGTGGGTATGGCAGAAGGAAAAGTTTATCCTACAATATTGATGGAACGTGTTCTGCCACAAATGAAATCAATGATCGTTGCAGACGCAAAGCAGAGCATTTTTTACATGCCTGTATCAAACATGCCAAATGAGATTGCAGCGAATGACAAGACACGCCTGGATAATGTATATCAGGCAGCTATCAAAATGCAAATTGTTCCGGCGTATCAAAAACTCTATGATTTTATAAAAGATGAATACATTCCGAAATGCCGTGCCACTGCAGGCATCAGCGACATTCCCGGTGGCAAGGAATACTACAATTACCTGATCAAGTTCTGGACCACCACAAATATGACGGCAGATGAAGTGTTTGATCTTGGTCAGCGCGAGGTAGGTCGTCTCAGAAAAGAAATGGAAAAAATCATGGAAGAGACAGGGTTTAAAGGTGACCTCAAGGCGTTCTTCACTTACCTGAACAAAGACAAAAAGTTTTTTCCTTTTAACAGTCCGAAGGAAGTGCTTGATTCATTTGAGAATATTCATTCAAAGATGCAGCCTCAGTTGAATAAGTTATTTGATAAAGTTCCAAGGAGTAAATTTGAGATCAGGCAGACTGAAAAATTCCGTGAAGCCAGTGCCAGTGCAGAGTACAACCAGGGAACAGCGGATGGTTCACGGCCCGGGGTCTTTTATGTACCTGTGCCGGATGCAAAGAAGTTCAATACTTTCGGTATGGAAGATCTGTTTTTACATGAAGCAATTCCGGGACATCATTACCAGACTTCACTGCAGCAGGAAAATGATTCGCTTCCGAAGTTCCGTAGGTTTAACTGGTATGGCGCTTATGGCGAAGGTTGGGCATTGTATACTGAATCGCTCGGTAAAGAGCTTGGTTTGTATACTGATCCATACCAGTATTTCGGCGCTTTGAGCGAAGAGATGCACAGGGCAATTCGTCTTGTTGTTGATGCCGGTATGCATACGAAAGGCTGGACGCGTGAACAGGCAATTCAGTTTTCACTCGACAATGAAGGCGAGAGCGAGGAGGCGATTACCTCTGAGATTGAAAGGTACATGGCCATTCCCGGTCAGGCATTGTCATATAAGATCGGCCAGTTAAAGATCCGCGAATTGCGTGCGAAAGCAGAAAAGGAACTGGGTGGTAAATTCAACATTGGAAAATTTCATGACGCAGTGCTTGACGGCGGTTGTCTTCCGATAGCAGTGCTTGAACAAAAAATCAACAGTTGGATCCTGTCACAAAAATAATTGGCCAATTCTGCTGAACAGCATTATGCAATGCCTTCATTGAGACGTTCTGCATTTTCTGCGACCTGCAATGCATCGAGCATTTCCTGTATGTCACCTCCAATAAATGAAGGAAGGTTGTGCATTGTCAGGCCAATCCTGTGATCAGTGATCCTGCTTTGCGGATAGTTATAAGTGCGGATCTTTGCAGACCGGTCCCCGGTACTTACCATGGTTTTTCTTTTCTGGGCTATGTCAGCATTGTGCTTTGATAATTCCCTTTCATAAAGTTTGGTCCGCAACATTTGCATGGCAAGTGCCCGGTTGGCAAGCTGGCTGCGTTCTACCTGGCAAACGACAACGATCCCTGATGGTTTATGGGTGATCTGCACCTTTGTTTCAACCTTGTTTACGTTCTGACCACCTGCTCCGCCACTTCTTGAAGTTTGCATTTCTAGGTCTGCAGGATTGATCTGTACATCCACTTCATCGGCTTCGGGAAGCACAGCGACCGTTGCTGCTGAAGTATGAACCCGACCCATGGTTTCAGTATCAGGTACACGCTGGACACGGTGCACGCCACTTTCGTATTTGAGAATGCCATATACCCCTTCACCTGTGATTTTAATGATGACTTCCTTGTAGCCGCCCATGGTTCCTTCACTGGCTTCCATGAGTTCCGTTTTCCATTTTCTCTTTTCACAATACTTCATGTACATCCGGTACAAGTCCCCGGCAAAAATACTTGCTTCATCACCACCTGTTCCTGCACGTATTTCCATGATGGCATTCTTTTCATCCTCAGGATCAGCAGGAATGAGCATCACTTTAATTTGCTCTTCAAGGATTGTTTTTCTCTTTTCAAGTTCTTCCAGTTCAACCCGTGCCATCTCTTTGAATTCTTCGTCCTTTTCATTCCTAAGCAAATCCTTGGAATGGTCGAGATTGCTCATCACATTCTGAAGGTCATGGCATTTTTCAACGATCTTCTGGAGCTCTTTATATTCCCTGTTGAGCTGGGCATAACGCTTCATATCCCGCATGGAATCAGCGTTGCTGAGCTCTTTCTCGACATCAGCGAAGCGGGACTTAATTAATTCTAGTTTTTCTAGCAGCATCCATCTACCAATTACGAATACAAACGAATTTACAAATAATACCAATACTCAGTTCAATTTAATCCAGTAATGTTTCTGGTATAATGCCGATGGAGTAGCTGTTATAGTTCAAAAGCCGGAAGGCGCATTGGAATATTACAGATACCTTATCGGTATAAGGGCTGCAAGATATTTAGATTTCATGAGAGTATTGGAAATAAAAAATGCCGGAAAAAAATATTCTCCGGCATTTTTGGCTTTGTACTTTATACTTTGTACTTACTACTTCTTTCTACCTCATCAGGTACATTTTTCCCCAGCCCTTTTTGAAATATTTATCGGCTTCTGATTCGCGGTGTTCGAGGTCGTTTCCGTTGCTGAAATCTGTGTAAACTTTATAGATGTAAACGCCATTGGCAAGCTGGTCGCCGAATTCATCTTTGCCATCCCAGGCATAGTCGGTAATATTCCGGCCAATGTGGATGTTGCCGAGTTCACTTTTCATGATCTCGCGTACTACTTTTCCACTCACTGTCATGATGCGGATCTTCATGTGATCAGGCACTTCATTTCCGGTAAGTAAAAATACGAAGCGGGTAGAAGTAGAAAATGGATTCGGGTAATTCAGGATCTCTGTGATCGTTGATTTATTGATGACCTCAAAAGTGATGCGGTAGTTGTATTTTCCACTTTCATTTTTTGAACGGTCAGCAGCTTCAACTTCCAGGGTATAAATTCCATCTTCCAGCAGGACAGGATCGAATTCAATCTTGCAGCTGTTTTTTGGAAGTAAGGCAGGGGTGAATCGCAAATTCGCTGAATAGAACTGATCGATGAAATTGAGCTGAACTTTTGAATTTTGCGACGGTGATTTTAAGTAGACACGGAAATTACTTGTATCGTTCAATGCAAGGAATTTATTTTCATCGTGCAATTGAATTGTAATGTGTGGTTTTCCTGAAACGATGTCGCCGTCAAGGATGTGAATGGCATCAAATGTTACGTCGAGTATTGGATTTATAACGTCACGGTTTATGTTGAACTTCACTTCGGCAATATTGTTGAAATGGAATTGTTCGAGCTGATGAATACTTCCGTAAGGATTCGCTTCCACCCATAAACTGTTTTCGCCATACAGCCCGAAGGTGCTGTCAATGGCAACACTTGCAGTCAGTGACTGACCTGTTCGCAATGAATCGATCTTAAATGTTTTGATGTCATGGCGTGTACGGTTCCTGTCATACATATAGAAGCTCATTCCTAAACTGTCCATTGGAACATTGCCAATGTTATCCACGGCAATACTTAGCTTTATTGTATCTCCTTCTGAAATCGGATTCTTATAAAATGAGTAAAGCCTGTTGGCGCTCAGTGCACACTCCGGGGCTTCGTCATAGTATATCTGCCAACGATCCATTTGGGGTGGAGTGCGAAGCGGCAGGTCCTCAAGGTATGCGCCGAGTTTAAGGAAAGGGTACTGGCTTGCGCTGATACCGCTTAGAGAATAGTCAGGTGTATTTGTTTGAATGCCTGTTACAAGTGTATCCCATTTAGATGAGTCCTGATCAAATCCATAAATGCTTATGCTGGCGCTATCGGCTGTGGCACCGCCTTCAAGGGCGTGCTCACCCCAATGGAAGTTTGTCCAGCGTGTTGCCGGCCCAATGACTTCAGAATAGATATTTCCCCTGTACCATTTGGTTTCAAGAACTTTGTTAAGGGTGACAAGTGAATTAGGAGCACTGCCGAATACAGATGTGTCTGAGGCAAAATTTCCTTTCCGGGTAAAAAATATAAACGGAAGATTGTCCTGAACGAGCCCGGCATTGAAGCCAAGATCCGTGAGTGCTCCCGTAAACGCCGGATCACTGGTAGAGTAGGGGAATGGAAATGCGCTGTATATGACTATGTAATTTCCAGCAGGGACGGAATTTACAAAGTTCTGCATGGCCTGCATCTGTATAGCATCTCCGGAACGAAAGATGAAATAATTTTCAGGACGTGCGCGGCAGGTATAAACGGTATTATTGTCTGTGAAGCAATCGCCATTCGGATCAGTAAATGTGTTTGCCTGTCCGACATTGTTATTGCAATTGTTCCATGGAATCAATGTCAGCGAATCGATCACGACTACGTGAATAGAAGGCGTAACTCCGCAGAAATTATATTCCCATGGTTCACCATTCAATGTGTAGCCGGTCGAATTGTATTCACCGGCGCTTGCAGGAGATCCGTAATTCGTAACATCAAGCGATTTTACATTTTGTCCAAACTGGTAAATTCGTGCAGCACTGTCCTGGCTTGCGTTTTCATATCCATCTTTATTGAATTGGTAAAAATGTGCCTGCGACCATCCGGTTTTGTTTGGAATATAAATGAAAGAGCTTTCGTTTTTATTCACAGTCGTTGTGTCATCATACACACGCCAGTAATAAACTGTGTTTGGCAGTAGTGAATAGTTTGCAGGAGACCATGATACCACACCACCACTTGATTGAATAAAGTTAAAGCGATAGAGAGGACTATGCGTCCCTGCATCATCATTAAAGTAGGCAGTGTCAATTTCAAATTTATAATTGCGTGTTGTTCCTAATGGATTTGCCGTAGAAGCCTTAAGTGTTACCGTTGAGTAAGGATGAATTGCGTATTTGGGCGGATAGATTGGAATGATATCATTGGAGTAGATGAAAAGAGAAGTGGTTGCAATATTATTTGATACATCCTGCATTTCAGGAATGGTATCAGGGTCCAGGTCAACTTTTACAGTGAATGCATTGATCCCGGCTCCGTTCAGGCCTGCAACTTTCATATTCACAGAAAGTTCGTCCGAATAATTGCAACCCGGGCGTTTAATAATGTAAACAGAGTCAACACCGTTTGGAAGTTTCCTCGTGATCGTAACCCGGAAAGTATCGCTTACTGCGCGTGCATAATTCCGTGTTTTAAAATGGATGGAAAAAGTATCCATGTCAGCAGTGATCACATCAGGAGTAAAATAGATGTTGCTTTCGTCTGCCACCAGATCCGGTTTTGACCAGGAATTGTAACGGAGCATCGGATCTCCCTGCAGTGACATTTCATTTACAACTCTTTTAATTCCCACATCGCCATTGTAGTTATCCTGTAAAATTTGAATCGTATGTTGCATGATCTTGCCGATCGGTTCTCCATAATTCCTGTAAGAAATGTTTTTGTACAAAGCTGTATCATACACATATAGGTAGTGTGCATCACCGAGCCCCACACTGGCAAGGAAGGCAATAGCGGCTTTTCCATCGGCCATTACAAACTGTTCGCTGTTACTTTGATCGCGCGTGTGAAAATTTCCCGCGAAACAGGAACTGGCCATGACGATCGGATACTTTCCATCGTTGGTATAGTTGCTTGGAAGGTCTGTTGCAATGTCAAAACTGGATCCTGAAGCATGGCCGAAAAACAACATCATTGAAACTCCGTTGTCAATTGCATTTTTTATTTGGGCCGTCAATCCGAATTCAACAGGATCAGGACTGTTTTTATAAAATGATGTCACATTACCACCATAAAGCGTGTCTTCAATTACAGATTTTAAATAGTCAAGATTATCCCTGAAAGCGGTTTGTTCGGAAGAATTTACCCCACCGCCAAAGTGAAGAACCTCTTTCATCCATGGCTCGGGAGTAGATGCATTTTGCTTATTTTCATATTCCTTTACCTTGTCGAGATAGTCCGTCACGTCTGAAGGCTTGGAAGCACTTAGTCGTCCTATCGGAATTGCAGGTTCGAAAAGTGAACCATTCACTCCGTAAGCAAGTGCAAGGTCGGACGTAGGATATCCGTAAGAAGTTACCTGACACATACTCCATAAGCCGGGGTTATTTCTCATACTGTAAGGTTCAATTGACTTACCGACTAAGAAGATAGACTGTGGCTTTGGAACTGTCCATTTATCAAGGATAAAATGAATGAAGTTACGGATAGAGCGACCATGGTTCGATATACCGAAGGCAAACTGGTCATACAATTCAGCAGCATCAATCACAACTACACGGTTGTGATTTCCCGTTGTCTGGTTGCGGTAATCTTTATATCCTCCGCCAATGGTAATTGCATTTTTTAAACCTGCATTGGTAATTATGATGTAAGCAGAATCAACAGCCATACTCTGGATGTTGTTGAATTTACTTGGGCCGGTCTGACTTGTATAATTAATTCTTGATATAGCAGAAGTCGGAACAGAAGTAATTCCGCCAGATGAAGCAAGCATGCAGAATTTCGGAATGCCGGAACCATCATTTGGAACAACGGCTTTGACTGTTGAACTATTCTGTGTCAGGTATATTCTCTTGTGGTTGGTAATATCATATAATACTGTCCCTGTACCGCCATTGTTGAAATTGGTGAGATCTAAAAATGTTTTTCCGTTTGAGATGTCATCAGGCACGTACATTTTGAATGATGATGCATTTTCCATATCCATTGTGTGAGGATATTTCACTGATAGGTTTACGAATGCAATTCGGTTTGTCGGATAATTCCCGCCTTGCGGATATAGTGTATAAGTAAATGGAGTGCTGGTATTTGTAAATAAAGAAGGCGATACGGAAAAAATATTTTTCCGTACCCTGTATCCGATAAACTGTTCTCTGAAACTAATTCCGGGACCTGATATAGAATAATCCTGTGCATTGTTATTGGAGCCGGTAATGATAGTGCTGATCTCAAAGTTTGGACCACCCGCATAAACATTTTGCGTATTCATGCTCTTCTGCGTTGTGGTATTTGCGTCTGTGAGGATTGTTCCAACATGTCCTTCTGCATTTACATAATCCACATCCTGATCAGGATATCCTACATTGTAAACATATGACTCTTCCAGGTATGATTCCTTAATAAAATAAGGGAATGCATTGTTGTATTGGGTATCACTGAAAGGAGCAAAGCGTTTTCCGGGTGTGGTTGGACTGTAGGTCAAAAAATAAACTGCAGTATCAGAAATGAGACTATAATTAGGGTTAGGCTGCCATGTGCTGTCTTCGTAAAGTTGTTTGTCGAACCAACCTGTATTGTGCTCGCCATAAAATTCGATGTAATCGTTAGGCGGATTTAGAAAACCGTTGTTGTTCTCATCAAAGATGTAGATATACTGCTCTTCACCCTTCGCCCAGATCTGTATATTAGCAACTGACCAGTTGGTAGATGCAACACCTGCCCATGCCATATTTTGTGCTGTGAGTCGATAAATTCCGTCCTGCCATACTTTGACTTTGTAATATTCCTGGGAGGTATTGATCCAGGAATTTTCATACTCCTGTGCGGAGACGGTGGAAGCGGAGATCAGCAGCGCACAGAACAAGTAAATTTTTTTCATCCGGTTTTGGTTTTGGTTTGTCATCCCGAACTTGTTTCGTTATGGCATGACATTAGGTGGTTGTATTATTTCTTTTCAGAGGTTGACCTGTTTTTGTAGATATCAAGTTTCAATGAAAACACATGGGAGTAAAGAGTTTCCTGGCTGCCGATATTGGTAAGGGCATAATCAATGGTCAGGTTTCTCAATTTGATACCGATACCCATGTTAGGCTGGAATATTGTTGACTTTGCACCTTCCTGGTCTTTCACCTGCTGGATGTTGTTTACGCCGCCACGCAGGAAAATAAAATTATCATATCCGATCTCAAGACCAAGGTGCGGATCAACGCTGATGGGGTCGCTGCTGATAACAACATTTCGCTGGCCGTCGAATGTCATGTCAAAATCAATCTCAGGCAACACACTGAATTTTTTGCCGATATTTATTTTGTATCCGGCGCCCAGTATCAATTTAGGTAAAGTAAGTTCAGTGGAGTTTTCCGGAATTTCATTGTCTGTTGTGCTGAAAACGCCGGCAATTTTATCCGTGTTGAAGGTCCAGGCATTGAAAGTGGTGGTGATATCCTTGCCCATCAATCCAAATTGCCAGTTGCCTCTGTCATATTGAGCACCGAGGTCAAGTCCGAAACCCCAGGAATGGGCGAAGTCGCCGGCAGTACGGTGAATTACTTTCACAGAACCACCATATCGTAATCCTGCAATTTTGCTTTGAATTGCGTAGGAGAGCATGAATGCATAATCGGCTGCTGAGAAGGATTTCAGCTTGTCGTAGTCAATATTTCCGGAGGCATCAATAAGTTCTGTAGTATCAGGGATATCATCGACTGCAAATCGGATAAATGAAAACGCCAAAGCACGGGTAGCATCTATTTTTGCCACGAGTCCGAGGTATTCGTATTTGGCGATACCGGCAAAATATTCGCTGTGCATACCCATTGCCTGTACGCTTCCCTTCACAAGGGATAATCCGGCCGGGTTCCAAAATGCAGAGGAGGCATCATTCACAGAAGCTGTTTGTGCATTACTCATTCCAAGCCCTCGGCCGCCAACACCAATAGATAAAAACTCATTGCTGTACTTGGGCGCCTGTGCAAATGCAGTTTGTGTGAGCAATGCCAGCGCTGTAAAAAAAAGATTTGATAATTTCATTGGTGGGTTGTAGGTTAAAGGTGAATGGTTTTTAGCGTAACCATTAACGGATAACAAAGGTTTTTATTTGAGTCGTGTAAAGGTAAAATTATAATGATGCCGTTGATTCCGGTTTTGGTAAATCTCAAATTTGAATGGGTGAAACACTATTTGGCAATGGGTAGAAATATTGAATCAATTTATACCCTGAATCAGGCCTAAAAGATTCAAAGAATTACGCAGGCGAAAAATCAGGATTTTGCCATGAGGTTAAAATGTTTCATATGGTGTGAAACCTTTTTATCATATCTGAAATTTAATATGATTTTGAGACTTTGGCGAAAATCAAAATGATATTTAAAAGAGCTAAAAAAGTTCTGCGACCATGCACCTGGCTCCACCACCGCCAAAGGTTTCAATTGTATGAAGATCGCTTTGAAGTATTTTCTTGTGCTTTTCAATATTTTCCATCTGCGCCTTGGTGAAATGATTGAATGCCCTTGATGACATCAGTAGGAATTTTTCTCTTTTGTGGTTTTCAAGTTCCAGGCAATTCCCGCAGAAATTACTCATTTGTTCAAAAGTGATTTCTATGATCTCATGATTTGTTTCAAGCAGTGATCTTTTCACCCTGTCCCGAGCATCTTCGTCTTCCATTGCATCAAGGCAAACAATGGCAAATTCTTCTGCCAGGCACATCACCACATTGGTGTGATAGACGATTTGTTTGTTTTTATCGTATGATGAAAATAATATTGCCTGATATCCTGTTAGTTTTTCCCATTCAAAAATCAGGTTGCTGCTGGTACGTTGTGACAGCGATGCATAGGCGATTTTATTTTTATGGTCAATGACAAGGCTGCCTGTTCCTTCGAGGAAAATCCCCCTGTTTTCATCATGGGTGAGGTCAATAATTTTTCCATATTTCGCATCCAGAAAAGAGATGATATTTTCTCTCCTTTCCAGCCGCCTGTTCTCAGCCATCATGGGATAAAGTATGCAGGTTCCATCCGGCATGGTGCTAAACCAGTTATTGGGAAATACAG
>CAYHHK010000132.1:0-10501 GCA_964356415.1 uncultured Flavobacteriales bacterium | reverse complement strand
TATGCTGGAGAAAATCGCACGGATTATTTTACGCAACCGCCTTGTCATGCTCATTTCCCTGGGTGTGATCACGGTGGCAATGGCCGTGCTTTCCTTTCAGGTGAAACTGAGCTATGAAACGGCGAAGATCCTCCCAGACGATGATTCAACCCTCGTTGCTTACCAGAAATTCAAACAGAAATTCGGTGAAGACGGTACGGTAATGATCATCGGTTTTCAAAGCGAAGACCTCTTCACGCTGGAACTTTTCAATCACTGGTACGACCTTTCTCAGGAGATCAAAAATGTGGAGGGCATCCAGGAAGTCGTTTCCACAGCCAGGAGTTACAATGTAATGCGCAATGACTCATTGCAGAGGCTGGATTTCAAGCCAATCCTGACCAGAAGACCAACCTCACAGGCAGAGGTTGATTCGGTGAAATCAATCCTGATGCAGCTTCCTTTCTATGACGGATTGCTTTTCAACAAAGAATCCAATGTAACGATCATGGCCATCACGCTTGATCAAAGCGAGATCAATACAAAGGGACGGATTGAAATTGTTCAGCATATAAAGCAGATTGGCGACAAGTTTGCAGCAGACAACAACCTCACGTTGCATTATTCGGGCTTGCCTTACATCCGCACTGCAGTAACAGCGAAAGTGCTGAGTGAGATGAAACTGTTTCTGATCCTTGCATTGGTGATCACTGCATTGATCCTACTCTTTTTCTTCCGGTCATTTTATCCCGTATTGTTTCCTATGCTGGTGGTGATGATGGGTGTGATCTGGAGTTTTGGCACACTGGTTCTGCTTGGATATAAAATTACGATCCTGTCTTCTCTTATTCCACCGCTCATCATTGTGATCGGAGTCCCGAATTGCATTCTTCTCCTGAATAAATACCAGCAGGAATATGCAAAACATGGCAATCAGGCACGGGCTTTGTCGAGGATGATTTCAAAGATCGGTGTCACAACGTTCTTTGCAAACGTAACTACTGCCATCGGCTTCTTCGTTTTCTATTTTACGCATTCAGCCATATTACAGGAGTTCGGTATCACTGCAGCGATCAATGTGATGCTTACCTATGTCATCTCGTTGATTTTCATTCCTGTCGTTTTCAGTTTCATGGCGCCTCCCAATCCCAAACAGATCCGCCATCTGGACAGAAAGGGCATCAATCTTATTCTGGATAAGATCGATATATGGGTGCATCGCTACAGGAAACGGTTCTATGTGATCGTCCTCCTCATTATCGCCATCAGTATTTATGGAATTACAAAAATGACAACGGTGGGTTATGTTGTTGATGACCTTCCCAAGAAAGATGTCATCTATACAGACCTGAAATTTTTCGAACAGAATTTCCATGGTGTACTTCCTTTTGAAGTGAGCGTGGATACAAAGAAACCCGGAGCTGCGCTTGCCTTGCCAACTTTGTACAAGATCAATCGCCTGCAGAAAATTTTTGCTTCCTATCCCGAATTCTCAGAACCGGTGTCAATAGCAGAAGGGATCAAGTTCTCTTACCAGGGATTGAATGACGGTGATCCCAAAAGATACATCATTCCGAACGTCCAGGAACTGGCACGGCTGAAGTCATACTCTGGTACAGCAAAGGGAAATGAGAAGATGTTTCATTCCATCATTGACAGCGCAAAACAAACCACACGCATCAGCATCCAGGTTGCAGATATCGGAAGTGTCAAGATGAAAAATCTGATGGATGAAATACGGCCACGGGTTGATTCTATTTTTGATCCTAAGGATTACAATGTGACCGTTACAGGAAATTCGATCATTTTTCTCAAGAATAACGACTATCTGCAAATTAACCTGAAGGAAAGTGTGATGCTTGCAATCCTGCTCATCGGTTCAATCATGTTTTTTCTGTTCATGTCTGTCAGGATGGTGTTTATTGCATTGATCCCTTCTCTTGTTCCGCTGATTATTACTGCCGGCATCATGGGATTTTCGCACATCTCATTAAAACCTTCAACTATTCTGATCTTCAGCATTGCATTTGGTATTGCGTCAGACGGCACCATGTACTTCCTTACAAAATACAGACAGGAACTGAAGCGTCATGCCGGAAGTATTTCTAAAACTGTTTCCCTTACTATACAGGAAACAGGCGTGAGTATGGTGTACACAGCAGTCATATTGTTTTTCGGCTTTTTTATTTTCACTGCTTCAAATTTCGGTGGCACATCAGCGCTTGGAGTGCTGATCTCTGTCACACTCCTCATTGCCATGTTCAGCAATCTAATTTTCCTGCCCGTACTTTTGCTCTCACTTGAAAAACGCATCATTACCCGCGCATTCCTCAAAGAACCGCTTATTCAGATGTACGATGAAGACGAAGACGTCGAGCTGGAAGAACTGCAAATACAAAAAAAAGATGATCTCACCGAATGACCTGCCTGCCGAAACCCAAGTCAACGCAGCGACAGGCAGGCGAATTAAATCCTGCCCATATACAAATTGCGAATTATCTGACTTTTTTGTAATTAGTATTTTCGTAAAAGATTCGTACTTCGGTGAGGTTAATAAAATTTAATAATATATAGTAGCCAATATGAAAGGAATTATTTTAGCCGGCGGTTCCGGCACCCGTTTACATCCGCTTACACTGGCAATGAGCAAACAGCTTATGCCGATATACGATAAGCCGATGATCTATTATCCGCTTAGCATTTTGATGATGGCTGATATCCGCGAAATACTAATCATCTCTACGCCACATGACCTGCCCGGCTTCCGGCGGCTCCTGGGAGATGGTGCCGCACTGGGATGCAAATTCTCGTATGAAGAACAGGCCGTTCCGAACGGACTTGCACAGGCGTTTGTGATTGGAAAAGAATTTATCGACCACGACAGCGTTGCACTTGTGTTAGGGGATAATATTTTTTACGGACAAGGTTTGGGCCGCCTATTGCGTTCCAATAAAAATCCTGATGGCGGTGTTGTATTCGCATATCACGTAAGTGATCCTGAAAGATATGGCGTGGTTGAATTCGACAAAGACCTCAGAGCTGTTTCCATTGAAGAAAAGCCATTGAAACCAAAATCAAATTACGCAGTACCCGGACTCTATTTTTACGACAACTCAGTTGTAGAGATCGCAAAAAATCTAAAGCCAAGTGCACGTGGTGAATACGAGATCACAGACGTGAATAAAATTTATCTCGAACGAGGCAAACTGAAAGTCGGGATTCTTGAGCGCGGAACTGCATGGCTCGATACCGGAACATTTGTTTCATTGATGCAGGCCTCACAATTTGTGCAGGTCATTGAAGAACGACAAGGCCAGAAGATAGGATGCATTGAAGAAGTGGCATTCCGCATGGGATTTATCAATGCAGAACAGTTGCGAAAAGCTGCTGAGTCGTTAGTGAAGAGCGGGTATGGGAAGTATTTGCTGGGGTTGGTGAATTGATTTATATAAATTCAATTTGCTCCTGCTTTTTTTTGACAAAGGAATATCCAAATCCCATTCGAAAGAAAAATGAAGAGCCCTGTTCAAGGAAATAGCTTCCATTGTCTTTTAACAACATCGCCGGCGACAGGTACCCCAATCCTAGTAAGAACTGAATAGGCCCTTCTGTATTTTTAAATTCAAAATCGCATGAAGCAGACAATCTTGTTCCCGAATACCGTGTAACGTTACTATTGAATTCTTTGTTGAAGCGGTAGCCATATCCATTTGTATATTCAGTGTAAGTGGTATAAAAAGATTCCGAATATGTAAATTCAGTTACGGTCCCGGCGCATAAAAAGACATGGTTCTTCCTGAAATAAAGTGGCAACTGAAATATCAGTGGAATGTCAAGCGTTTTTAATTTATAGCCATAATAAGCTGTGTCATTCAGTAGAGTGGAAGCAGGATACGGAGTCGTCCGGAATTTATCATACTTTTTTACAGACATCATGATCCCCGCCGAAATGTAAAATATCCTTGCAACCCTTTTTGAAATGTTCAGCCCACAGCCATATCCCCATGAATTGGTTTTTACTTTTGTATCATCATAACGGCCGGAGGAATAAAATTTTCCCTGCTCCGGTTTCCATCCACACAACCGATTCATGGATCCACTGACAAAAATTTTTACAGATGGAAATGCAACAGAGTCTTTTTGTGCAGATGAAGAAAGAAAATGAAAATGGAGGATCCCTATCAACAGGAGAAGTTTATGCATTGCATCGATGGCTTTCGTTGAGCCAATAACGTGTCTAATAAAAATTTCTTTTGGAGGTTTCAAAAACCATATATGTGTAAATGAAATTCCGAACTGATATTCAGTTCATGCCATAACAAGCTTAATACTTAGTTGCTGTTTCTTCACTCAACGATCAGCCGCTGGACAATGCACCCTGTATCTTCTTGTAATGAAACAAAATAAATTCCGCTTTTGAGTTCTTTCGTATTGAAACTGATATCATGTCGTCCTTTGGACTTCATGCCGGTAAAGATTGTTTTCAAGTGTCTGCCCGTAATATCAATTATTTCAACATTAACATTGCCCGAATTATTCAATGCAAAGGAAAAGTTAGCAATACCATTACTTGGTACGGGGTAAAGAACTGACTCTGATGATGCAGGTGATGGCAAATTGGTACCCGTTGCAAAATTGTTACTCACTTTAATATCATTCGCATTCAACACAAACTTATCTGCTTTCGTCGCGCCATATGATGAAACAAATGCCACGAGTGATAAATGGTTGTCATGATATGCAGTGTCAACTGTGATGCTTGCAGAAGTTGAATAAGAGGTTCCTGTTAATGGTACCGAAGGAATAATCCCCGCTGCGCCCCAGTTTCCAAAGAAAGATTTTCTCATCACATGCCTGTGCGGATATCCGATGATAGAAGTGCCGTCAAACATTCCTGGATAATATGTATTCGCCCAGTTGGCGTCATAGCAGTGCTGGTCCCAACCGGCAAAAGCACCAAGTCCGGGCCAGCCAAGCACACTGTCTTCCACAAGAAAAAGATTGATTCTCCAGTCGCCTGCATTTACTGATTGAAGAAAAGTTGCGTTCACAGTTGCTTCAAGCTGCCTCGATGCAGAATTGTATGTCCCTGATATTTCAATGTCCACGATCGGTGCTTCACCCATCAGCCGTGTGGCAATGGTATCAATACCGGGCCCGTTCGGACTTCCCCAAGACTGATAACAGCTCAGGTAAGCTTCTCCTCCTGTACTCGGATAAATGGCACGTTCAATCATCACTGCAGGAGCAAACCACCCACCTGACGGATGCATGGCATTGAAGATCGCTGCTGTGGTTGCGCTGCTCATTGCATCAACACCGGAGCCTTCATGAATACTCACCATAATACTGTTCGCTTCATTCGCTTCATGCCAGGTTCTGATGTACTGACTCATCATCGGACAATTCCCGCAGGAAGCTGTAGTGAATTCTTCAATCAGTACTTTGTGAACAGGTTGTGCATTTGAATTGAAGAAGCTGAGAATAAAACAGAATGGGAGCAAGGCAAATAATTTTTTCATGTTGTATTTATTTAGCGATAATCAGTTTTTTAAAAGAGGATAATTTTTCAAGCGTTTGCAATGAATAAAAATAAATTCCGGCTGGAAGAAAAGAGAGATCAATGCCAGTTGAGCCTGAAGTATTTTCAAGTCTGCATGTATAAACTATTACACCCATCAGATCAAAAATCACGATTGATGATTGTTCATGTGATTCCTTAAGATTAAAAGGGATGGTGCATTTTCCTCCGGATGGATTTGGGAAAGCACTGCCCAAAAAATATTGATTTTCACTTTCCCCGATGCTATTTGTACAGTGATTTCCATTCACATTGTAATAAACCAACACATTCACCGAATCACCTTCATTGTTTACATCGAACAAACAATAACTCACTGCATAATCCCCGCAGCAGAAACCCTGAGCGATGTGAGGCACCAACGCACCTGTTGAAGTATCGCCTGCCCCGATCCCGAATGCAGCAACACTGAGATGAACCGATGCAGGATAACAAGCGATCGGGTCACAGAAAAAAACATCATTGCTGCAGCCGGCAGGAGTGGAGAGTACCGACATTCTCACCTTTACACTTTTTGCTGTAGACGAACTATTCACACAGTGGAGAATGAACTCATCGCCGACAGTATCTGCAGCCTGCCTGGTATATGATGCCTGCGCAGCAGTACCTGTCCCGCTTTCAATGAACTGAAAGCTCTGGGTGAAACCGTTCAAATTTATAGCAAGAAAAATCAATCCTGATAGAATGCTTTTCATCCTCTGGAATCTCATCACTCTTTAATTATTTTTTTTCTGCACACTTTACCTCCGAATCGTATCTCAGCAATATAAATGCCTGGAGCCAAAGAGGTAAGATCTGCTTCGACTGTCTTTAAGTTATGCGAAAAGACATCTTCGATAACGAGATTGCCGATGGAATTGAAAATTCCAATTGATGTAATTGCATACCCGCCCGACTGAACAGTCGTTCGGGCGGGTTGCCTACTGCCTACTGCCAACTTATTTTTAACGGGATTCGGATAAATATGCACATCTTCATTTGATACTTCCTCCACCCCCGTCCCCTCACTCAGCGAAACCCAAACATCATCAACAAAATAATAAGAACCATAACTTCCCACATTGCCAACCTGAACAATGGTTGTATTGGTATCGTTATTGAAATTTCCAATGGTAATATACTCCTCACCGCCTGATGCAAGAAAATATCCTGAGATGCGCATCCAGGAAGCGGTATCATCAAGCAGCGCTGTCGTATTTTCGATTTGGGGTGTGAGCGGAACATGCAAGGCATTTGTATAGGGCCCCGGAGGATTTGCGCTGAAGTATGCACCGATCTCTTTGATGGCCTGTATATAACCGTCATTTAAACTGACATAGAATTCACAGTAATATGTTGCGCCGGGAATCAAAGGAGCAGAAAGCGTTCCCGTCATATACTCTCTGTATTCAGTTCCGTAATTGTATCCGATGATGCCGGCATAAGCATCACCCGTTCGTGGCGCCTGCTGTGTGGGAATAATTCCCGGACAATTGAAATGGTAGTAATCAGTACTTCCGTATGATGGCTTGTCCCAGTCATTAATGAAAGTATTGCTGAACTGTCCGAAGCCCGGACAAGAAATATAGCTTTCAAGAGAAGGGTTGAGCACAATGTTTTGTGCAGTACAGAAAATGTTGATGCAACACATCGAAATGAAGGCAAAAACAGCTCTCATGAATTTTCTTTTGTGCAATATACAATATTCTGTCATTCAGAAAGTTGCTAAAGAAAATCCTTGTTTCTCACCGTCAGATGTTTTTAATTTGTTAACGGATAGAAATGGGTTCAATGAAACAGGGAATCGGGATTATTTTATTTTTTATTTTATTGATGACAAGCAGGGTTGCTTCTGCACAAGATATTATTGTGCGAACCAATAATGATTCACTAAGAGTAAAAGTGCTGGAAGTCGGAACGGATAAAATAAAGTTTCGCAGACAAGGTGTAAAGACCGGCCCTCCGATAGAGATCTATAAGAACTTCGTGAAGGAAATTATTTTTGAAAACGGCACAAGGGTAACCATCTTGTATGATAGGCGCGCAGTTTCACCTGACATTGCACTGAAAGAAAAGAGGCATGGACTCAAAGCCGATTTTCTTGCTCCCGTGTTGAACCACATTACAATTGGTTACGAGCAGATGCTGAAACCGGGAGTGAATGCGGAAATAAAAGCTGCTTACATAGGTCCTCGCATTTCAAAAGCCATCAAACCATCGGTCGGCTATTTTATTAAAGCGGGAATAAAATTTATCTGGCTCACCGAAGAGATCAGCAGGGGTATGCGGCATAGTCCGCCTTTGCAGGGAAGCTATTTCAAGCCCGAACTGATTTACAGTCACTATACCACAACCAGCGAAAACGGAAAAATTAATTTCTCTATCTATGGATTTAATATTCTTTTCGGCAGACAATATATTATTGATAATTTTTTAACCCTTGACTACTTTGGCGGCGTTGGCTTCGCACTTCAATATTCATCATATAAACCATTATTGCTTAAGGATGAGGAAGATGTAGATTTCAATTATGCCTTTTCTCATCTTTATTTTGGTAAAAATTTGCCCATCATCCTTGGAGGTGGATTGACGGTCGGCTTTGTATATTAAGAACATATATTCCTTTTTTTTATTTCTATCGAAAATGATTATCAGAACTTTGTCATTTTAACAAGGCCTTTGCACTATCAGAATTTTGTTATATTTTTATCGGGGGATTATTTTACGTATTATTTACTGATTTATATGGAGCAAAAAACCAAGCACGCCCAGCAAATGGAGATCGTGAACCAGGTTGCCAGTCTGGCGGCACAGTTGGGTATTGTACACAATGAAACAGAAGACGTTTCTTTGGATGGAAAACACATCCGCATCCGCGGACAGGACCTCTTATTTTTTGGTTCTTGCGGATACCTTGGATTGGAGTATGACAAACGTTTGAGTGAAGGAGCGATCGATGCCATTCGAAAATACGGGACTCAGTTTTCTTCTTCACGGGCTTATGTTTCTTCAAGGTTTTACAAACAGGCTGAAGACCTGATGCTGGATATGTTTGGCAAACCTGCTGTGCTTGTGCAATCACTTACACTTGGTCACCTTACAAACATTCCTGTTTTAGTTGATGACAACGATGCAGTAATCCTTGATTCACAGGCACACGACAGCATTCAGAATGCCGTGTATGGATTGCGTATGCGCAACATCAAGGTTGAACTGGTGCGGCATAACCGAATGGATGTGTTGGAAGAGCGCATCAGGGAATTGAGCAAACATTATCGTAAAGTATGGTACATGTGTGATGGTGTTTATTCAATGCAGGGAGACTTTGCACCTGTGAAAGATCTGCGTAAACTTCTTGAACAATATGAACAGTTCAACTTATATATCGATGATATTCATGGAATGAGCTGGGCCGGTCCTAATGGAACAGGATATGTGTTAAGTCAGACAGATTTTCATGAGCGTTTATACCTGACAACCGGGCTGACAAAGGCTTATGGTGCTGCAGGAGGACTTCTTGTATTTCCTGAAAAGGCTTCTTATCAACTGGTCCGTAATGTGGGTAAGTCATTCATCTTTTCAATTCAGATGCCGCCAATGGTACTTGGTGCGATCATCGAATCTGCAAAGATTCACCTGAGTGATGAAATCTATACAATGCAGAATGAACTCAGGCAGAAAGTGGATTTCTTCAATGCCAAAACTAAGCAGCTTGGACTTCCGCTTATCAATGAGTCTTACTCTCCGATTGGTTTTATTGGCGTAGGAAAACCTGATACAGGATATAACATGGTGAACCGCCTGATGAAAAATGGATACTACGTTAACCTCTCCGTGTTTCCGAGTGTGTCCTTCAACAATACAGGACTTAGGATACCGATCAATAATAAATTATCCATTGAAGACATTGACGGATTGCTGAACTGCATTGCCGTAAACCTTCCGATTGCACTCGAAGAGTCAAGTGCTACCATGACTGATGTTTACCGTTCATTTAAACTCGTAGCATAATTACTGAATGTTTACTTGCTACTCCCATCTTGTGCCTTGTGCCTTGTGCCTTGTGCGTTGTGCGTTGTGACTTGTAACTTCTAACTTTTAACTTCCATTTCCCACTCCTTCACCCCTCATTTTACATCATTGGAAAAAATAATGAAAAAGGTGTTGTACTAATCTTCATTTTTACACCTATAATTGAAACTAACTTGCGCTCATGACTCGAAAAATACTCGTAACCGGTGGAGCAGGATTTATCGGAAGTAGTCTGGCTGAAAGGCTTGCAAAAGATCCTGAAAATTTTGTGGTGGTAGTTGACAGCCTTCTCACGGGCTCATTGTCGAAAGTCCCAAAGTCCATTCACCAGAATGTAAAGTTCATCAAGGCAGATGTCAATTTTTTCAAAGATATCAGCGCCATTTTCAGCGCCTATAAATTTGATTATGTATTTCATTATGCGGCAGTAGTAGGAGTGAAGCGCACTTTGGCCCACCCGGTAATGGTACTCAATGACCTGAATGGAATCAACAACATCCTGAGTCTTTCTAAGAATACAGGAGTAAAGCGCGTATTCTATACTTCTTCTTCTGAGGTTTATGGCGAGCCGGTTGAGTTTCCGCAAAATGAACATACAACGCCGTTGAATTCTCGGTTGCCTTATGCAATTGTAAAGAATGTTGGTGAAGCATACCTCCGTTCATTCAAGAAAGAATATGATCTTGATTTCACGATCTTCCGTTTGTTCAATACCTACGGCCCTAAGCAGAGTTCTGATTTTGTGATCACCAAATTCCTCACCGCCGCATTAAAGGACAAAGACATTTCGATCTATGGCGATGGAATGCAAACGCGTACATTTTGTTATATCGAAGATCATTTGGATGCAACAACCAATGCACTCTACAACAACCTCGTGGTAAATGACGTAGCGAACATCGGCACCGATAAGGAGATCACCATTCTTGA
>CAYHHK010000131.1:2975-10577 GCA_964356415.1 uncultured Flavobacteriales bacterium | reverse complement strand
ATAAAAAAACAACGCGTTCAACGTGGTTGGACTCAGGAGCATCTGGCAGATAAGATCGGAAACAACTTCCAAAACATAAGCCGAATGGAACGCGGAGAAATTTCTCCTACACTTTTCTGGTGTACTAAACTTGCAGCAGCATTCGAAGTAAAATTGAGTACATTTCTGCACGGATTTAATACAAAGTAATATTATTTCTCAACACCCGGTTTGGTGGCTGCAGACCCGCAATTTTCGCCCTCTGGAATATTGGAAATCCTGTAGCCGGAAATGTCAAAATAAGATTCATTGATTTCACCGGGCCTGATATCGGAAATATTCATTGTGTAAAATGCTCCGGTCTTTTTGGTGAATGAAGTTACTTCAAGCACCATTCCCTTAATTTTCCGACTATAAAACCAGGTTCCTTCATCTACATAGCTGCTCATCATTCCGCAATGAGAGAGCATCTTGTAAAATCTGCCAAGATCAAATTGCAAGTCCTTTGATGCCCATACAATAGCAGAATCATTTTCACTTAATGTTATGTACTTCATGCAGGTATATCCCGAAATCACTTTTTTTTCACCCGTCGGCTTTGTAATAACCACAGGGTTTTTCATCTTATTGCTGAACATCGCTTTAGCATGAATTAATGTGGCCTGTTTCACCTTGTTATAGCCAATCAGCATCAGCCAGGTACTGTCAACCTCATTGTAAATGATTCGCTTTAAAACACCCTTTTTGTTCATGTCGTCCCTGATTTCCAGACCGGTTTTTGATATGTCCGTTGTGCATTGAAATGGCCAGGCCTTTTTCTGACCCAGGCCCTCTTCATTAAATGACATTAAAAAGCTCCCCCGAAACGGCAAAGGCCTTTGAGCAACACAAAAAACCGGCAATACCAATATTAATAGCGTAGCCATTTTAAGCCTTGAAGTCATTATGCGAAGTTATTAAAATGCTTAGAATGGCATCGAAAAATGATGTTTGAATAAGGCCAAAAAGCTATCTTTGTAGGAAACCATTATAAACAGACAATGAAAATTATCTCTACCACGCTTATTATCTTTTTTTTCATTAATTCATTTGCAGGGGATTTAAAATGGAGCGCTTCATTAGAACCACAAAAGGCATTTATTGAAAACAAAGGTACATTCAAAAGCAGCAGGAAGATGCCTGCTGACGTATTGTTTGCAACTGAAGACGGACCGGTGCAAATTCTCTTTTCAAATTCGGGCTTGACCTATGTGTTCGAAAAAATTGAGCACAAGGATGTGGATGAGCGTGAATTGAGAACAGAAGGCATGACGCATGAACAGATCGAGGAAATTGAACATCAAATAAAGACCACATCCGATATCGTTCAGATGAAATGGAAAAATGCCAATCCTGATATGGAAGTGGTGGCAATGGAAGAGTCAACATCTCCTTATTTTTATAAAACAAAATCCGGCAGTGTCAAAGCAAGGGCATTCAAAAAAATTCTTTACCGGAATTTGTATCCGCACATTGATGCTGAATATATTTTCCATCCTGTTACAGGAATTAAATACAGTTTCTTTCTCCATCCGGGGGCAAATCCGTCAGACATCAAAATGACCTACTCAGATGTTTCCAGGCTCTACATTGACAAGAATCAAAACCTTCACCTGCCTACTGTATTCGGTGATATTATCGATCATGCGCCAAAAACATTTTATGCCGGAAGTAAGGATGAAATCCAGTCATGGTTTGTCAGAGATGGAAAAACATTTTCATTCGGTATTTCCGGCTATGATGTTTCAAAGGAAGTAGTGATCGACCCATGGACAGTTACCCCTTCCATGGGAAACTCAAACAAGATTTTCAATATTGAATCAGACAGTTCTGGAAATGCATATATCTATGGAGGAGATTCACCCTATAAACTTCAGAAGTACGATCCTTCAGGAAATTTGATGTGGACATTTACCAATGGATGGGATTCTGCTTCATACTGGTGCGGAACACTTATTGTTGACCGTGCTGGAAATTCATACATCACTGCAGGCTCTTCGGCAGAAATTACAAAGGTAAATACAAGTGGAAGTCAGGTATGGACGCATTCGGGTGGAATTTTTGATGAGTACTGGAGCATGGCATTTAATTGTGACGAGACGGAACTGATAGTTGGGGGGACGCGCCTCACGGGCATTCCAATCATCAACGGATCAGGACGTGTGTACAATATTGATTTAACAGATGGAAGTGTCCTAAATAGCATCAAGGTTTCTAATGCGATTCCGGCCTTTATCATAAATGATCCAAATGAAGTTAGATCGTTGAGTGCTTCTCCGAATGGCAATTATTATTTCTTAACGCTCGACACTATTGGTTCACTTGCTCCGGCATTGTCAGCAATTAACTGGGAGACGCAAAGCGGCTACCGATTCGGATATGGAAGCCCTAATTATGGCTTTACGCCACAGGGACAAAGTATAATCCGCGCCTCTGCGACACATATTTATACTGCCAACGGAGATTCAGTCGTTAAGAGGGATATCAACTCCGGCGCCATCGTGGCCGCTGCTACTATCCCGGGTGGTGGTCATGCAACAACTTTTTTTGTTCCTGGCACTCTGCCAAAGAATGGAGGACTCGCAATTGACAGTTGCGGAAATGTTTATGCAGGCTCTCAAGCCAATGTGACCATGTTTGATTCAAACCTGAATTTTATTTCTTCCACTTCAACTCCTTCAGCAGTGTATGATGTGGCCATCGGTATCAATGGAGATGTACTGGCCTGCGGAAACGGATTTGCCGTCGCACTTGCAATTCCTTCCTGTTCACAAATACATTTAAGTTGTAATACTGTTGTTCCACCTGTGGCGTCCTTCTCTGCGCCGAATACCATTTGCCCCGGAACTTGCACAGGTTTTACAAATCTTTCTTCCAATGCAACTTCCTATGTATGGTATTTTCCCGGTGCCAATCCTTCAGTAAGTACAGATGTTGATCCTGTGAATATCTGTTACAATTCACCTGGCACATATGATGTATCACTTGTAGCAACAGGCGCAACCGGAACTGATTCTGTTACACTTGCAAATTATATTACCGTATATCCATATCCACCTCCACAGGGCATTGTGCAAAGTGGGGATACATTGTTTGCAAACCAGGGTTCAAATACTTATCAGTGGTATCAGGATGGGATTTTAATTCCCGGTGCAACAGATTATTATTATGTATTAATTCAGGGTGGGAATTACAACGTGGTTTGTACCGACAGCAACGGATGCGAAGTGGAAGCAGTTATTTTTGATGTTGTTGCCGGAATCACTCCAGTCAATTCCAATTCTGCGGGTGTAACCTTTTATCCGAATCCTGTAGATGAAACCCTGATGATCAATAGTAAGATGCCGGTTGGAATTTCAATCTTCAACATGCTTGGAGAGAAAGTGCTTGATATGCCAATTCGTACTTCCGGCAGGTTATTTTCTGTTGATGTTTCAATGCTCAATGACGGGATGTATTGGATTGAACTTTCCAACGGTAATTCCGGAATTCGAAGTAAACTGGTTAAATCTTCAACGAAATGAATGACCCCGCAGCTCCGAAAGGAGTCCTTTGGACAAAGCTGAGAGGTATCAAGCCACTAATTACACGAATTAACACTAATTGATGTATGCATTGTAATATTGTTTCGTGTGAATTAGTGAAATTCGTGGCTAAAATTTTAATTCAACCCCGCCTCGCCTGAGGCGAGGAATTCTTTAGATTAAATTTTTAATCAATTGTAAAATGAAAAATCAAATAAAGTTTTTATCGGCACTGCTTTTCATACTTATGACAAATGCCATTTCATTTGCCCAGGTAAATGAATGGACATGGATGAATGGCTCTGCAGGTGCAGTGGCAGTTTATGGTACTCAGGGTGTGCCAAGTCCGCTCAACCATCCTCCTTCATTATATGAAGCATGTGAATTTACTGATCAACAGGGAAACCTCTGGTTGTTTGGAGGCGACGGGCAACTGTGGGCTGACCTATGGAAATTTGACCCTCTTACAGCTGAGTGGGCGTGGATGGGAGGACCTCAAACAGCAAATGCTTGTGGCAACTATGGAGTGAAAGGAGTTCCCGCTGTAACCAACTGGCCGGGATCACATGCTTATGGTGCTTATACTTTCGTTGATACCGCCGGAGATTTCTGGTTGTTTGGTGGCTGGGGAATTGATGTAAATTGCAATACCGGCGCTTTGAACGACCTGTGGCGGCTTGAACTTTCCACACTCACCTGGACATGGATGAGCGGAGGCAACACGACAGGTCAAGCGGGAGTTTTTGGTACATACCAGGTATTTGATCCTTTGAACTATCCCGGAGGAAAACTGGAAGGAGCTACTTCGTGGACTGATAACAATAATAATTTATGGTTGTTCGGCGGTGAGTCGCAAGGAGGAGTACAATGGAATGACATGTGGAAGTATGATATTGCAACCAATCAGTGGGCATGGATGCAGGGATCCAACTTCAGCGGAGCCGCAGGTGTATACGGAACGAAAGGAATCAGCAGTCCTCTGAATACTCCCGGTTCCAGACAAGCTTATTGCAAGTGGAAGGATAACGCAGGAAATTTGTGGCTATTCGCCGGCACCGATTATTCGTTTTATGCAAGTGATCTATGGAAGTTTAATGTGAATACAAATGAATGGACATGGGTAAGTGGATCGGATGTGAGCGGTGCACCCGGCAATGTGGGAGCGCAATGCCAGTACGATACTGCCTTCTATCCGGCAAACAGATATGAAAACCGAGCATGTTGGGTTGATCTGAATGGCGACTTCTATTTATTTGGAGGCTGGGGAACAAATGGTTATTTAAGTGACCTATGGAAATATTGCGTGAACGGGAATGAATGGGCTTTGGTAAATGGAAGCACTGCGCCCTCACTGCCTGCCGTGTATGGAACATACCAGGTATCATCACCATTAAATACTCCCGGAGGCCGCTTCGGTTCTGTTTCCTGGACTGACCTTACCGGTAATCTTTGGTTGTTTGGTGGATTTACTTCTCTTGGTGATATGTGGCGCTATGTTCCTGATCCTGCTTGCGGCATTTGCAGCGGACTTCCGACTGCAGCGTTTACTGCACCGAATCATATTTGTCCGGGAACATGCACTGATTTTAATAATATTTCTGTTTATGCAACAAGCTACCTATGGAATTTTCAGGGTGCAACGCCTTCAACAAGTACAGATGTTAATCCTTTGAATATTTGTTATTCAGCGCCGGGGAGTTATGATGTTACACTTATTGCCACCAATGCAAACGGAAGTGACACATTAACCTTGCTTAATTACATGACAGTTTATCCTTACCCGCCACCTCAGGGAATTTCGCAGAGTGGAGATACATTGTTTGCGAATCAGGGTTCTGTTTCTTATCAATGGTATTATTCGGGTTCGCTCATTCCGGGTGCAACTGATTATTTTTACGTTGCAACCACCAGTGGTGATTACAATGTGGTCTGCACAGATAACAACAACTGCGAAGTGGAAGCAGCGATATTTGATGTGCTTGCCGGGATTCATTCGCACTTGGGCAACCGAGTAGAAATAAATGTTTACCCAAATCCGGCTTCAAAAATTATAACTGTAAGTGCCGGAAATCATACTGATGCTTTGGGATTCTCTGTTTTAAATGTAATTGGTGAGATATTTTCTGTAAACCGGTTAACAAATAATTCTAATTTCATCGAATTGGATATCAGTAACCTTACACCCGGAATGTATTGGTTGGAGCTTTCCTCTGAAAAAAGTATTTTCAGGACTAAGTTTGTGAGGCAGTAATTTTTTTTACTTGCATTTTCACGTCTTGTGCGCAATAGCATCAGGTTTTCGAGAAGGATTGAAAAAACTGCAATGTGAGAGTGTCCCTGTTGTATTATAGCAAGTTTCTGTAGTTGTCATGTACATTAAAAACACGAGCTCCAGAGGAGCGACCTGTTTGTAGAATGTGGGTACCGTTCAATTTTTAGCTCCTTAGGAGCGACCTGTAATTTAACGTCGCGGATTTGAAAAATAATCAATTGACCCATTGCCTTTTTCAAGTTTATTTTATCTGTCCGCTTTTTTAAACGTAATTTTGTTTCCAATGTCTTATTCCTGCTTCCCCGGCAATCCCTTGCCATTCCGATACCTTTTTTCGATTTTCATTTTTATTCACATTACTGCCGATGCCCAGATCCGTGAGCATAACAGGAATGCGAATCAGCGTGATAGTCTGATGAAGACGATGCCTGCCATCGGTAGGGTCTCAGGAAGTGTGGCTGATTCATCAACAAAGAAGCCGGTTGAGTTTGCATCCGTGGCTTTGATTCGCTTACGGGATTCTGTTCCTGTCGCAGGAGCACTTACTGATGAGAAAGGAAATTTTTCCATCACAGAAGTTCCATTCGGAAAATTTATTCTTAAAATTTCTTCTATCGGGTTTGCCGGATACAGCAGTGAGCCGTTAATCATTCGTCCTGACGAAAAGGAAATTTATGTTGAGAAAATATTTATCCGGAGCAATGTCAAACGCTTGAAGGAAGTGGAAGTGACGGGGGAGAAGAGTGAATATGTAAATTCACTTGATCGAAAAATTTATAACCTCGACAAAAATATTGTGAACACGGGGGGGACTGCAACAGAAGTGCTGAGAAATATTCCTTCTGTTACAGTTGACATGGACGGCAATATCAGTTTGCGTGGCAGCGGAAATGTGAATGTATTGATTGACGGAAAGCCTTCAGGAATTACCGGCAGCACAAGGCAGGCTGTGCTTCAGCAGATTCCTGCTTCAAGTATTGACCGCATTGAAGTCATCACCAATCCGTCTGCAAAATATGATGCTGATGGGATGGCAGGAATCATCAACATCGTCACAAAAAAAGATAAATTAAAAGGATTGAATGCAAACATTTCTCTTGGTGTTGGTACCAATGAGAAATACAATGCAACACTTGGTGGCAACTACAGGACCAGTAAGTTAAATGTGTATGCCAACTATTCCTATAGACATGAAAAGAGAACATCTACAGGCGAATCGGAACGCAAAAACTCATACGGTCCAGCAGTGAATTATAACCTGAGCCAGAGCCATGGAAATCACCTGAACGATGCACATGTAGTAAAGGGGGGGCTTGATTATTATCTCAGTGAATCAATGACAATGGGTATTGGAGCAACAGCAAGTATCCGGGAGGAAAGCAGACCTGAATACATCAGCTATCAGTTTGAGGACGAAGCGAGGGTGGTGACAAGCAGTTTTATCAGGGAGAATGAAGACGAAGGGATGAACAACTCGATTGATTACAACCTTGATTTCAAAAAAACATTCCGGAAGAGCAAGGCTGAATGGACAGCAAGCGCACTTTATTCATCTGCAGAAAGAAAAAGCAAAGACGTATTTAATACTTTCACTGACCTGCATGAACTTACGCTCAGGCAATTCCAGGATAATGAAACAGTAAACAGCGTCACAACAATTCAGACAGATTATTTGCTTCCTATAAATGCCAATTCAAAATTGGAAGCCGGATGGAAAAGCATCCTCAGGAAGATCGATGCTGCTTCCGAAGGAAAAAATTTTTCTCCTGCAACTGATGCGTATACCAG
>CAYHHK010000131.1:0-2875 GCA_964356415.1 uncultured Flavobacteriales bacterium | reverse complement strand
GATACACTAAATGTGCGCAAAGGCAATCCGGAAGTGCAACCTGAATATGTTGACAGCTATGAAATGTCTTATCTGAAAAATTTTGAAAAGCATTCTGTAAATGTCACGGTGTATTACCGTTACACACACAACCTGATTACTCGTTATCGTTTTCTGGATCAGTCAACAAATGTCACTACTTCCACATTCATCAATTTTAGTTCATCGGAAAATGCAGGAGCAGAAATTGTAATTAAGAATCAAATAGGAGAAGCCATCAGCATCATGACGAGCGGCAATATTTTTCAGAATAAAATAAACGGAAGTAATGTCGATGCTGAGTTACAGAGTACATCAACAAACTGGAATGCAAGAATGACAGTAAATGCAAAATTGGCGAAGAATACATCACTTCAAATTTCAGGAATGTACATGGCACCTTCCGTTCAGCCTCAGGGTTCATTTAAAGGGATGAGCGGAGTAGATGCCGGTATCAGACAAGAGTTATGGAAGGGAAGAGGTACACTTAGTCTGAATGTGAATGACATTTTCAACACTCGCAAAATGGTGATCCACAATATCGGCGATGGTTTTGTTTCGTACATGACACGAACCCGGGAAAGCAGGATGGCTATGCTGAATTTTTCTTACCGCTTTGGTAGTGCTGATTACAATTTGCGTAAAAAAAATCAGCGCAATCTGAACCAACAGCAAGAGCCGGGAAATATGATGGATGATTTTTGACGATCAATTTTGTTTGAATCATGAGTGCTTTAAATTTTCACCCATGAAAATCATTGATCGGGAATCTAAATTGCTCTGTTTACCAAAAAAGTGGTTTGCTCCCCTTGCCTGAGAAAAAAATATTCTACATTCGTTTCCCTAAAACCTAACCAACAACCAATGACTATGAAAAAACTTTTTCTCTCATTATTTATTGTCGCCATCGTTTGTATTAATTCCTTTGCTCAGGTTCAATCCATCAGGCCTGATACAGCTTATCAGGGACAAACTCTGACAACGACAATTACAATGGCCAACGGATCTTTTTCAATGGGCTCGGCTCCATTTCAGAGTTCAGATATTTATTTGCAAAAGGGAGGAAATATTATTTATACATATGCAGGTTATAGCACAGCCAATGTTTACTTCCCTTACGATTCCTTGTGGACGGAATTCACGATTCCATCAAATGCACCTTCAGGTTTATATGATGTGCATGTTATTACCTATGACTGGCAGGGATTCCCTACAGATTGGACATTGCCGAATGGATTTCGCATAGGCACGATTGCCGGAACAGTTGAAGGCGACCTTTATTTTGATACCAATCAAAACGGTATATGGGATGGTGCAGAGCCGCCGCTTCATAATCATAAAGTGAATGTAAGCCCGGGCAATTACAATGTTTATAGTAATGCGGCCGGCCATTGGAAAGCATATTTGGATACAGGGACATATACTTTTGGTTATGTACCGAACGTTTCTTTCGCACAAACCTCTTTGCCTTTGACTTATAATGCTGCAGTGCCTCCTTCCCAAAGCGGTTTTGATTTTGGCGCCTATTCTGCTCAGGCTTTGTACAACCAGTATTTTTATGTCTGGCATCATCCTATGCGATGCCAGCCTTCCCTAGGTTATACTTATATTGATATTACAAATAATGGAGCGTTGTCAGTTCAGGGAAGTATTACAATGGTACATTCAGCTAATATGACATTGAACACTGCCATTCCTGCTCCGGATATTATCAATGGCGATACACTTACCTGGTACTATTCGGCACTTGCGCCCGGGCAATCATTTCATATCGGTGGAGCAAACGGAATGAACTGGATTGCATTTAATGATCCTCCTGCCGGCCAAACAATCTGGTATTCTACTATTGACAGTGTATTTGACCTGGGAGGAAACCCCCTTACACAGTATTCAGATAGCTTTAGCTTTGTTGTTACCTGCTCCTGCGATCCGAACGATAAAGAGGTTTCACCTTATGGTACCACTTCTCAGCATTATACTCCTCCAAATACAAACCTTGATTACACTATCAATTTTCAAAACACAGGAAATGATACAGCTTTTACTGTGATCATTGCGGATACGCTTGATGCAAATCTTGACTGGAATACATTTGAAGTTTTAAGCAGTACTCATCCTGTTTTCGCACAAATGGACGCAAACGGAATTGTTACTTTTACATTTCAGGATATTCTTTTACCGGATAGTAATGTTGATGAACCACGAAGTCATGGAGCTGTTGCTTATAGAATCCGAACCGATAGTCTTTTGCCTGATCCAACTGAAATTAACAATACAGCATACATCTATTTCGACTGGAATCCTCCGGTAATAACCAACACCACAAAAAATACCATCACAGCCCTACAGTATCCTTCGGCTTCGTTTATTACCGGCGACGTTTCTTTCTGTCCTGGAAGTTGTATCAGTTTCTCTAATCTTACAAATGGTACAGCTTCATATTTGTGGTCTTTCCCGGGAGGAAATCCTTCTTCAAGTACAAATACCAACCCTTCTAATATTTGCTATACATTAAGTGGGAACTATGATGTACAATTGATTGCCACGAATGCACTCGGCTCTGATACTACTTTGTTCGTCGACTACATTGAAGTTTACCCTGTGTCGCCACAGGCCATCACTCAGATTGGTGACACTTTGTTTGCCAACCCGGGTTTTGTAAATTATGCCTGGTTCTTCAATGGAAATCTTATTGGCGGCGCCAACAACTATTATTACGTGGCAACGCAAAATGGCGACTACAATGTAATTGCTTATGATACTAACGGATGTGACGTGGAAGCGGCTGCAATCAATGTTTTGACAGATGTGAACCTGGCAGACAAATCCAATTCAATTGTAATCTATCCAAATCCTG
>CAYHHK010000130.1:2456-10705 GCA_964356415.1 uncultured Flavobacteriales bacterium | reverse complement strand
CACACCGCGGTAAAATTCAGGCGAAGAATAAGGGAGAGATTGATATGTACTTTGTTGACCGTAGCCTTCTTAGATCTGTATAGCTTTAGCGAAGCAGATGGCGAAGGTTAATTTTGTTGAGAACATCCCGACGTAATCGGGAAGAGCGAAATCCCGATAGCCCCGAACTCATCGGGATAAACTCCGCGTATCGGGATAGAGACAGTCGCATTTAGATTTAGCAACACTTTCGTTCCCCGTTCCAGCCAATAATCGGCCTTGCAATCATAAATACTTGAGCTAAATGCGTCTTTCAGGATTGAGTCGCCATCAGATGTCATGCAATTCAGCCCTGAATAACGCCGCCCTTTACAATTCAACCACCCAATTCAACAACTCATAGGTTTTTTGTTTCATCAGGCTATTATTACGACACACTTTTGTGCAATAAATAATAAAAATGAAACATATACTACTCGCGGCATTTATCGCCATTACCGGTTTTGCATCGGCACAAAATCAAACAATTAAAGGAACTGTTACTGACAAGGAGAGCAAGGAAACCATTCCGGGCGCAAACATCATCATCCTGGGTTCTAACCCTTTAAAGGGAACTACAACAGATATGAATGGCAACTTTAAAATGTCGGATGTGAATCCGGGACGTTATGATCTCAGAGTAGCCTTTTTGGGGTATAAAGAGATTATGATTTCCAATGTGGTTGTTACTTCAGGGAAGGAAATTGCGCTTGATATTGGCCTTGAGGAAAATGTAAACGCATTGAAAGAAGTTGTTGTTTCCGGAACCAAGAAGAACGAAACCAATAACGACTTGACAACCATCAGCGGCCGGTCTTTTTCTATGGAAGAAGTAAACCGTTATGCCGGCGGTCGTTCTGATGCATCACGACTGGCAGCGAACTTTGCCGGCATCAGCACCCCTGATGATTCAAGAAACGATATTGTTATTCGTGGCAATTCACCAACAGGTGTTCTATGGAGAATTGAAGGACTCAGCGTTCCAAACCCAAATCATTTTGCTACAGTTGGAAGCACAGGAGGACCTGTAAGTGCAATCAATACAAATGTGCTGAAGAACTCTGATTTCCTGACCTCTGCTTTTCCCGCAGAATATGGCAATGCCAATGCAGGTGTCTTTGATTTGGGTTTTCGCAATGGGAATCCCGACAAACGTGAACATACCTTGCAATTTGGCGCACTCACAGGTTTGGAAGCAATGACTGAAGGTCCGATCAATAAAGAAAAAGGATCATCTTATCTTTTTGCCTATCGTTATTCATTTACCGGCTTTGCACAGAAGCTGGGCATTCCTGTTGGAACAACAGCAACTCCTTTCTATCAGGATCTTTCTTTTAAAATTAACAGCGGAGCAACAAAGTTAGGAAGGTTTACGCTGTTCGGATTGGCGGGCAGAAGCGAAATAGAATTTAAGCATGATAAAATCGACAGCACCGATTTATTTGCCGACCCTTCAATGGATAGTTATTTCACAAGTGACCTGGGATTGGTTGGACTGAAACATTTTATAAGGATCGGTGAAAAATCCTATTTGAGTACTGTTATTGGAACTACATATGCAGCATCCTACTTTGATCAGGATTCCATATCGCGTGCTGAGTCATCTTCCGTTCGGATCATAGAGAATAAAGTAACGCAACAGCGCTATTCTATTAATACCTCTTTTAATTCAAAGATTAATTCTAAGCTGTTTATTAAGATTGGAGCTATTGGAGAAGAATTGTATTTGCATCTTTTCGACCGCAGAAGACAGTATACTCCTTACTGGAAACAAATATGGGATTTCAATGACTATACAACACTTGTACAAGGGTACATGCACGTGAAATATAATTTCACAGACAAACTTACATTGAATGCCGGCGTGCATAGCCAATGGTTAACTCTCAATAATTCATATTCCATTGAACCACGCGCCGGATTGAAATACCAGTTCAACGAAAAGAATACGTTGAGTTTTGGTTACGGTATGCACAGTCAGATGCAGCCAACCGACGCATATTTCTACCGGGATTTAAAAACGGACGGAACATATGATGAATCGAACCGCAATTTAGATTTTACAAAGAGCCAGCATTTTGTTTTGGGGTATGATGTATTGCCCGTGAATGACTGGAGGGTGAAACTGGAAACATATTATCAGCTGCTTTACAATGTGCCGGTATCAATAGCTTCCGGTAGTTTCTCCATGTTAAACACAGGAGCAAGTTTTAATCCGGGAGAAAATGGATACCTGGAAAACAAAGGAACTGGAACAAATTACGGAGTAGAGCTGACCATTGAAAAGTTTTTCAGCAAAGGATACTACGGACTAATGACGGGTACACTGTACGAATCTAAATACAAAGGAAGCGATGGTGTGGAACGCAACACAGCGTTTAATGGAAAGTATGTTTACAATGTTTTGGTTGGAAAAGAATTTAAGATTGGGAAGGAAAAAAGGAATACATTTTCTGTTGATGTGAAAATGACCCAGGCAGGTGGAAGGTATTATACGCCGGTTGATCTGACAACTTCGCAAGCATTGCATCAGCAGGTATTGAAGGGGGATGAGTACGCATATTCAGAAAGAAATTCAGATTTCTTTCGGTTGGATGTAAAAACCGGCGTTACCATAAACAGTAAAAAGAGAAAATTATCTCAGTCCTTGTTTTTCGATATTCAGAATATAACCAACAATCAGAATGTGTTTGCTGAAAGATATAATCCGCTAACGAATAAAATAAATACAGCTTACCAGATTGGCTTTTTCCCGAATTTTGTTTACAAATTGCAATTCTGAAGTTCACTCAAAGGAATTCCTCGCCTGGCCTTAGGATAGGTGAGGTTTTCTCAAATACTTAGCCACTAATTTCACGAATTAACACAAACCATTACTACAATGCATGTATTTATTGGTGATAATTAGTGTAATTCGTGGCAAGAAAGTTCGCATCTAGATGCTGGGTCATTTCATTGTTTTAATTTTACACCGTGCGCAATAAGAAAAGCAGATTTATCTATATGATCTTAGCAGGGATAGTAGTATCCCTGCTTCTTCATTCATTGAGGCCAAATCCTGACGTCAATCACAACCGGCTTTTTGATTTTCTTACTTCCATCGTCATTACGATCATTGTCTGGGAAGGAAATCTGAGGATAGATACACTACTCAACCAAAAGTACCCCTGGGTATTGAACCCCGGAAAACGTTTGCTGGTGCACGCTCCTGTCTCACTACTCTTTAGCGTCCCCGCCATTTATTTTCCGATGCTGTTTTTTGACAGTTACGTATGCCGCATTCCTGATGATAAGAGAGAGGGTTTGATGTTTGTATGTATTATCATTGGCTTGCTCGTGACACTGATTATTCTTTCAATTGAAATAAGCACACAATTTTTTAAACAATGGAAACAATCGCTTGTAGAAGTTGAGAAGTATAAGACAGAAAGCGCCCAGGCTCAGTTACAGAATCTGAAAGACCAGATTAATCCTCATTTTCTATTTAACAACATGAGCGTTTTATCTTCATTGGTTTATAAAGACCAGGATAAAGCAGTTGATTTTATTAATCAGTTATCTAAAGTATACCGTTACCTGCTTGACAATAAGAATAGCGAACTTGTAACACTGGAAACAGAACTGGAGTTCATAAAGTCGTACGCCTATTTATTACAAATCCGTTTTGACACCAGTTTTGTTTTTAATATAAACGTAGCGCAGGAATGCATGCAAATGTTTATTCCGCCAATGGCTTTGCAGATGCTTCTCGAGAATGCCATCAAGCACAATGAAGTTTCCTCAGAACTGCCACTCACGGTTTCCATAATTGCAAAGGGGGATGAATTAACTGTCACAAATAACCTTCAGCTTCGTTCTGATAATGAACCGGGCTCTAAAACCGGCTTGCAGAACATTAAAGCACGTTATAAATTTTACAGCAGCAGAGAAATTGAAGTGATTCAAAGCGCCACTTCTTTTATTGTCAAACTTCCATTATTGTCTGCACGATGAAAGTAATAATCATTGAAGACGAAAAACTTTCGGCTGAGCATTTGCAAAACCTTTTAAAACGGATTGATCCCGCTATTGAAGTAATTGCGACCATTGATACAGTAAAGAAAGCCCTTGAAACATTTGCCGGCGGTGTAAATGCAGACCTCCTCTTTGTTGATATTCATTTGGCAGACGGATTGAGTTTTGAGATATTTTCTAAAATAGCCATAGATACACCGGTAATTTTCACTACCGCTTATGATGAATATGCTATCAAAGCTTTTAAGCTTAACAGTGTGGACTATCTCCTAAAACCAATTGGCAAGGACGATCTTAAAGCGGCATTAGATAAATATAATAAACTGACCAAAGTCAATCGCGCTTCTATTGTTGAAGATTTTGCCATTGCTTACAAGGAGTTGAATAAGCAATACAAAAATCGTTTCATGGTAAAAATGGGTGATGCGATTACCACGATAAAAACAGAAGACATAGCACATTTTATTTTTGAAGACGGACTGGTAATGGTTGTAACCGGCTCCGGTATGAGGTATGCACTGGATTATACGCTTGACAATCTGGAAACCATAGTCTCGCCTGATATTTTTTTTCGGATCAATAGAAAAGTCATTGTCAATATCAACAGCATTCAAAAGGTAAGTCCCTACTTCAATAGCCGGTTAAGGCTCAATTCAGGCGAGCTGAAAGATGATGATGCAATTGTTAGCCGGGAAAGGGTAAATGATTTTAAAAAATGGCTGGACAGGTAATTTGTAAAATTGACATCAATTGAAATATTATTTCAACAGCAATGGAATGCCGGAATTGTCGTTTTTTTTTTATTATTTGGGATTAAGTTATAGGGTTATCATTAACTCTTAGACAATCCTGTTTTTCAACCCGCAAAGTTTTATCATTTCTTCCATCTTTTTGCCAAATGCTTTGGTGTAGAATTCAGGCATCTGATCCGAGCCGGAAAAAAACCGTTTGTACTTTTCCACCAAATGCGGATAATGTTTTTCAACTGCACGAAGTACCAGGGTCTTGCTGTCCGCATTTCCGTTTCCGAAAAGTGTGACGGATGCAGGGAAAATATATTTCACGCCAATTTCTTTAAATGTGCTGAACATTTTTTCCAGGTGCTCAGAGGTGTCAGTAATATATGGAAGCAAAGGCATTAAGCTTACGCCGCTGAGAAAGCCATGTTCAAGTGTTGTCTTTAATGTCAGCAATCTCTTATCCGGAAGAGTTGCGCCGGGTTCAAAGATTTTAGCAATGGAATTGTCGGTGGTGGAGAAGGAAAAGGTGATAAATACTTTTTGTGAGAGTCTGCCATCCAGATCAGCAGGTAATATTGCCTTCTCGTTTATCTCTTTCAGCAGGTCGAAATCGCGAACCACCAGATCTGATTTAGTAATCACATGTACTGGAAAACTGTACTTCAGAATTATTTCCAGCAACTTTCTTGTCAGGCCGGTTTCTTTTTCGATTTGCAGATATGGATCAGTTGCAGAAGACATCACAATAATCCCGTACTGCTTTTTTCTCGCGCGCAGCTGAAGTTGTTTTTCCAGAAGCTCCGGAGCATTGGTTTTGATTGCCAGCTTCTCGCTCATATTCTCCCCATACTTGCTGCCACGTATATAGCAGTATAAACAATTGAATGAGCACCCACTATAAGGATTGATTGTATAGTCATCCAGAAACCAGGGATCCCTGCGTTTGGTTTTGTTGAGGATGGTTTTGGAAAGGACCTCTTGTGGCAAGGTGGATGTAATTTCGATTAATTTTTTTTAATCATTTTCACACAAAGGTTGCGAAGATAAAGCAATCAATCATGAAATTCTTTGCGTGCTTTGCGCCTTTGCGTAAGGCCTTTTCGGCTTAAATTTTCTCTTCCTTTCAATCAAAAAACCGAAATCCAAAATAGAATGCAGCAAGCCACAGCAATCCTTTTACCAGAAAAAAAAGGAAACCTATAAGTCCGATCCTCGTGATCCAGGATTTTTTCTCAGCATTCATACTGCAAATTTCTGAAATATTTCTGAATTGGAATAGTTTCTGCTATTTAGACAGCTAAAGTCAATTGTTGCCCGGATGCCGGACTGAAATTTCACAAAGCCCCTTGCGCGGGGGATTCCCTTCAGGGTCAGGGTGAGCGAGGGCAGGTCGAGATACAAGAATAATTTTCAACTCACTTCATTTCCTTCAACCACTCTACCGCTCTGTTATTTTCCGGCCGGATGGAAAGCGATTTTTCCCAGCATTCTTTTGCTTTTGGTATGTCGCCTTTTTGCCGGTAGCAGATGCCAAGGCGGTTCCAGGCAACAACTATCCGGGGAAATTGAATGGTGTAAGCATTGTAAAGTGCAATTCCTTCATCCCACTTTTTATTTTCTTCCAGAAGTTCACCGACTCCCAGCAACTGCATGTCATTTTCAAAATCAAAACCTGATCGTTTCAGGATCTCATCACTGTGTTCGGAAAAATATTTTGCACCGTTTTTATTTATCTCTTCATAAATCTTATTAGTAACCCGGTTGTTCCTGTAATCCGGTTCCTGCTCCTGTATCCGAATTTTCGCTTTGTCGGTAACGATGTTGTATAGTTCTGCTGCAATCCTGTCGCTAACCGTGTTGTTTGCATTGCTTGAAACAACAATGAAAATATCCTGGTTCGGATCGAATCCGACATATGCATTGTACACACTGTTGCCTCCATTGTGCCAGATTATTTTCCCGTCTCCAAAATTTTGCACCACCCATCCATAACCATAAAAACTTATTTGCAGTGGTCCCTCCGCAACATGGGGAGAAAACATCTTTTCTGTCTGTATTTTTGGAAGAACTGTATTGTTTCGCAGCGAGAGATACCAGTTATACATGTCGTCAACGGTAGAAAGTATTCCTCCGTTTGCACGGAGATGCCATCCGGGTCCATCACTTGCCCAGGAATGATCAAGTGCTGTACCCCAGCGTTTTTCATCCTTGTAACCTACGGCAAGATGATTTTTCGAAAACTCCGGAAGCATATATCCTGTGTGTCGCATACCTGATGGAAGGAACAACTCATCATGAAGGAATTGTTCATACCCTTTTCCGCTAATGAGTTCCACAATTATTCCGAGAAGGCTGAAACCGACATTTGAATACAGGTATGTTTCACCGGGCTTATTTACAAGTGCAGATTTCATTGCAAGCGCAGCAAATTGTTTGGCGTTAATAGTATCGTAGTCATCCCCAAGTGCCTGATCAAATCCTGCAGTATGCGTAAGCAGCTGGTGGATGGTAATGTCTTTTTTATCCGCCGGTGAATCCGGGAAATACGTAGAAAGTTTATCATCAGTATTTAATTTTCCTGATGCTTCCAGCTTCATGATTGCAGCAGCCGTAAACTGCTTTGTAATGCTGCCTGTGCTGAAAACCGTTTCGGCAGTTTGCTTCCGTTTGGATTCCCTGTCGGCGAAACCGGCTCCGCGTGAATACAACACAAGCCCCTTTTCCGCTACGAGTACACTACCGGAATATCCCTTCGCTTCCTCTTTGGTTAACATATCCCTGATCAGCTGAGTCTTGTTATCGCCAGCGAACAAATGTGCAGTACTGTAAAATACAATAATGGTAAGGAGCAACTTCTTCATGCAGTTTATAGTTTGATTTAACTTTCGCAAATTGAACCTTTAAACAATGCAATGGTGTTAAGATATTGCTAAAGCCTGTTTCTCCTTCGCTCATTTTTTAGACTACAAAACAATGTCCTGAATTCAATAAATTGATAGAGTCCAATCAAAATTACTACTTTGGACATTCAACAGTTTTACATGCTGTTTCACCCACATTGTATTTTATATACAGATTCCTATCACAAAACTTCCTATTGCTGCCGACCTGATTCGCTGATTTGGCTGCTATGTCTCGTAGGGACAAGATATTGGTAACACAGAAGGGGAAATGCATTTATGTCCTGTAGGGACGACATATTCATAGCGAGTGCAAATCAAGTGTTTCTACCTACTTATTGGTTAAAGAAAACTAAGATGGTTTCAATAAATATATCTTTGGCGCCCCAATAAAAATGATCATGCGAAAACTTATTTTCCTGTCTTCCATTTTGCTTTTCGTTTCATGCAGCACATCACAGAAAACACCTGCAAACAAATCATCTGAAAAACCTGAAGCAAACATTCCTGAGCCTGAAGTTTACAGGGCAGCGTATACGCGGACAAATGACCTTGTCCACACCAGACTGGAAGTGAA